>SVNU01000025.1 GCA_015066715.1 Ruminococcus sp.
GCTTTTTCTTGCAAAGCGTCCCCTCTTGAAAAACAGCCCACCGGGCTGTTTTATCAATTCACCCCTCGTAAATGCGCCTTCGATAGGGGATTTTCGCTCACTGCGGTGAGCGACCAAAGGCTCTGCCTTTGGATTCCGCCAGCATTTTTGAAAAATTGCTGGACCAAAAAACTTTTGGTTTGAAATTCCAAAAACGACTTTTTCGACAAACTGAAACGGGGCTTTATAAGCCCCGTTTAATGTATATTAAGTTATTCTCCCATAGCTTTGCTAAGTGCTTCATATGATGCAGTAATTTCTTCTATTACTGTACCTTCAACAACATATCCTGTATATATGCCATCTCTGAATGCGTAATATGTATCAGAATCGGGTACAGGAACATATTCAATTACTGTTACCGTGCTGTTTGTAAGAGTATATTCGATTGATATTTCAGCAGTTCCGGATGGTTCAGCATCCAGCTCTGATGAAGCAAGGTACGCTTCATTAAATGAACGGAAGAATCTGTTGAATGCTGACATAGCATCTTCTCCGGTCTCTGAAATATTTATATCATTGAATGTATAAGCTTCCTCATCACCTAACATTGCAATAACCGCTTTTTCACCATTGATATTTGAAATGATTTCAGCTGTTTTTGTCATATCGGCAGAGAATACAGGAGTATTCATCATATCAAGAGTACTATAGCTTAAAGTTGTAATTTCATTTGATATGAATGTAACAACCTGACCGCTTTCAACGAACAATCCATATATTTCATTTTCATTTTCGTTTTTAGTGTCGGCACCGAATATAATGGTTGTTGTTTCATCACCTGCGGTAATTTCAAATACATACTGCGGATTGTCAAAACCATACTTATTGTAATCAGCCTCAGTGCATCCTTCCTGAACAAATGTGGATATTTCGTCATTTGATGAATCTGTAAGGAATTTTTCAATTTGCATATTGTTAACGCTGCTGTCCTTGTACGGTTTATCCATAGACCAGTTGTTATCACTGCCCTTATTCATGAAAAAGAGGACGTTTTCATCTGTTTGACTGCCCTTCCAGAGCGCAAAATGATTAACATCATATGACATATACGGATATATATATGTCTGTTTAAGTGAATCCTTGGTTACCGCAAGATTAAGACCGGTTGAATAATCTATCAGATAAATATCGTCACTGTCTTCTTTCATTGCATAGAAATTTTCGTATGTAGGAGTAGTGTCACCTATAAGAATGGTATATGCTTCATCTCCGATATATGAAGTGATTTTTACAGGATTATCAAATCCATATTTTGACGGATCTTCATTCTCAATCATTTTTGTAGCTTTAAGATTGCACATATTTGATGCAATTGCAGCTGGCTTTGTATCATTTAAAATTATGTCATCTGTATTTGTAATAAACCATCCGTCTGAAGTGGTATATTCAATAATAAATTGCCCTTCTTCGCTGTCAATTTCAATTTTATCAACATCATTGTATTCAAAATCAAATAATATAAGTTTTTCTTCCTCAAGCTGTTCTGCTTTTTCGGTTTTGTCTTTAAAATAGTATGCAACAAGAAAAATTCCGGTTGCCGCAATCAGAACCACTAATAAAATAATAACAGCAAGCTTTATACGTTTCATTATGAATTTCTCCTTTTAAGCCAAATGAGGACGCCGGTTGCCGCAACGAGAATTGGTGCTGCAACAAGAATAACAATTATGAAGTTTGTATCTTCTTTACTTTCAAGTGTCATATAATCGTATGTTCTTTCTCTTGAAGGAATCTGCATATCAATGTTGCTGTCTGCCATCCATGATATGGTTGTGAGGTAAAGATTAAGAGGTACGATTGTGTAACCGCTCTGAAGATGCTCGTCATCAATAAATTCGGCGTTACCCATAATTACAAGCTTTGAATTGTTTCTTGTGGGGTCTTCCGAATATGCTGAAACGTAGAAAGGAGGAGTCATTACATATTCCAGTGCTTCGTTACCTCCGAATTCATGGCTTTCAGCCGTGTCGTATGTCTGAAGAAGCGGACAGATATTAAGACTTGAGTAGTTGTCACCTGCATAGTTGAAAATTGAACGTGAAGCAGGCATGTAAGGGACATATGAACTCATTGTGCTGATAAGCTCAGATGTAAGGTCGGTAAGATTTTCTGTGTCAAGATTAAGTGTGTCATCAACAAGTGCTTCAAGGTCTCCCGAACCTGAACTGCTTTCTTCGTTTAAGTCGTACAGTTCAACCATAATTGTGGACTCATCACCTGAAATATGTCTTGTTGAATCTGTTTCTGTAATTTTATTGTAGTCTATACCAAGGCAGTAGTCATGCATAATATCGAGAAGATTTTCATAATTCTCGCTGCTTTGATTTGGTGACATGAGAAGGGAAAGGTTTCCGCCGTTGTCAAGAAATGCATTGAGTTTTTCTTTTTCGTCAGCTGTAATGTCTGTCTGTGGTGCGGCGGCAATGATAATTGCGGCATCAGAAGGAACAGCATCTTCGGTTGAAAGATTGAGTTCGTTTACTTTGTAGTTTACATTTTTCAGATTTTTCTTAAATGCTGTGTAGTATTCGTCAACTGCCTTTTCACCGTGACCGGTAAGGAAATATACCGAAGGTGTTATATCTTCAACAACTGATTTGATTGCACCGGTAACAAGATTTTCACCCTGGAAGTAAGCTGATTCAACTGTTGAATTACCTTCTTCGTCTGAAGAAGTCTGGTAAACATACATCTCCGAAGCAGGAACCTTTCTTATATTATCGCCGCACTTGACAATGATATCACCGCGTGAAATATTAAGGTAACCCTCAGGATTGAGTTCGTTTATGATTTCCGGATTTTTATCGGAATCTATATCATAAAAATTAATTTTGTCAAATCCTGCATATTCCTCCATCATTGTTGTAAATGCCATCATTTCATCAGCATCGGATGAATTTTCGATTTCATTAAGCTCCATGAGAAGATAAATATCAACCTCTTTATCGAGATTTTCCATATACTCAACTGTTGTGTCGTTGAGCGTGTAAAGCTCGTTAGGAGTCATATCAAGTTTTAAGTCAAGGAAAGATACTGCAACATTTATAAGAATTACGGCAACTGTGAGAATTGCTGCAAGCAGCCATGCAATAGATGTGAATTTTAAATTCTTTTTTGATTTTTTTACTGTACTCATGTTTAATTACCCCCTGCTCCAGCGTCTTTTTTCAATAGAGATAATGCAAAGCCCTACGAAAAGCACTGTTGCTGTAATAAAGAATATCAAATCGGCAACACCGAAAAGTCCCTGTGAGAAGCCGGCAAATCGTTCTTCTGTGGAAAATGCGCCGATAATCTGCGCAACCTTTGGAAGACTTTCAAACAAGCCGCTGTTTTTGAAGTTGTCAATAAATATAAGGATAACCATAGCACCTTCACTTAATATAGCTGCAATAATCGGACTTTCGGTAAATGATGACATCAGCATTCCGATTGCTATACAAACAAGTCCCCAGAGGAAAAATCCGACATATCCGCATACAAGGCTTGACCACATTACTTCACCTGTGAGCATGGTAAGAAGCGGGAAGAAAAGGGTAATCAGCATCATGGAAAGGAATACTGTTGCAACGGCAAGAAACTTTGCAATTACAATCTGGAAAACATTCAGCGGACTTGTCATAAGAAGCACTTCAGTTCCGCTTTTTCTTTCGTCTGCAAAGGTTCTCATTGTAAGAGCCGGAATCAGGAATATAAAGAAGAAGAAGTTGTTATAGAATACGTTTGAAAAAGAAAATTTGTACTGATGACCTTCAAGATTTGAAAGACCTGTGATAAATGTAATTGAAAATATCAGCATGAACAGTGCTGCTATAACATAAGCAAAGGGCGAACAGTAATAAGAACGCAATTCTTTTTTATATATTGAAAACATATTAATTTTCCTCCTTTTCTGAGGAAACAGCGTCCTCATCGTCATATGGATTTTCAGCTTCCATTTCGTTAAGCAGATCCTTAAGCCCTTTCTTTTTCGGAGCCTGCGCAGTGAGTTTTACGAATATTTCTTCAAGATTCGGCATTTCAGTAGTAACTTCTTCTATGGAGAAGTCTTCGTTTATGAGCGCTGTCATGACAGCCTTACGGACATTGTCGTCTTTGATTTCGATTTTATATGTATAAAGGTCATCTGACTCAAAGGTTGTATCAATAATCCCCTCAACTCCCGGAACCGATGAAATACAGCCCGAAACCTTTTCCTTGTTGCCGGAAATTTTCATGAGAAGAACAAGGGCAGAACCCATACTGCTTTCAAGATTTTTGATTGTGTCTACTGCACGTACCTCGCCGTGACTTATAATAACGACCTTTTCGCAAACAGCCTGAATCTCTGCAAGTATATGAGAACTCAATATAATAGTATGGTCTTTCTTGAGTGATTTGATAAGATTTCTTACCTCAATAACCTGATTCGGGTCAAGACCTACAGTCGGCTCATCAAGTATCAGATACTTGGGATTTCCCAGAATTGCCTGTGCAAAGCCGACACGCTGCCTATAGCCTTTGGAAAGGTTTCTTATAAGACGTTTTTCCACATCCTTGATTTTAAGCTTTTCCATTGCAGTTTCAACCTGCTGCGCACGTTCGGATCTTTTTATTCCCTTGATTCCGGCGCAGAATTTAAGGTATTCCTTTACCTTCATATCCATATAAACAGGTGGGATTTCCGGGAGGTATCCTATCATTCTCTTTACTTTTGAAGGTTCTTCGGAAATATCAAGCCCATCAATCAGGACTGTTCCACTGGTTGATGGAAGGTATCCCGTAATAATGTTCATTGTAGTGGATTTTCCAGCGCCGTTAGGCCCTAAAAAGCCGAGGATGTCGTTATCCTCAACAGTAAAGTTCAAGTTTTTTACAGCTGCATTGCTGCCATAAAACTTAGTCAGGTTTTTTATTTCTATCATTTATGTACCATGCCTTTCATTATAGTATTGACAAATCCGAAAAATTTGCCGATATTTAGTATCTGATAGTTATACGCAATTCATTATCTCAAATAAATGTGAACAAACTGTGAAAGAATTGTGATTGAATAGTGAATATATGTATAAATTCACTAAAAAATCATATATTATTAAGAATTATAAGATATTACTGTGAAATGCATGTGTAAAAAAAATGTTGGGTATATGAATTTACCAGAAAACGAATTGTGTTAATAGCCAAAAAAAGGAGTAGTTTTTAGATACCGTTGTCAAAGTAACCAAAACAAAGTGACTTTTGATGTGCAACTATACAATTTTGCGTTTTAAAGGTGCGAGAAACTGGTTAAAGTGTTGACTTTTGAAAAAAGGTGATTTATAATAATGATATGAAATTTTATGGTTTGCGTTTGTAAGCGAATTGTAAGATTTGAGTCAGATTTGTGATAAATCCGGCTTAATACGTACGAATCATTTAAAATACTTCGAGAGAGGGGAAATGAACAATGATAATCAAGAAGAAAAAGGCTGTTATTGCAGCTATTCTTTCAGCTGCACTCACAGTAACAGCTGTTATGCCTGCAGTATCAGCAGCAGGTACAAGAGAAAAGGAAGAAAAATTTGGTGACTCAACATATGCCACAAGATTTCTTTCACTTTATGATGACGTAATCACAAATGGTCAGACAAATGGCTATCTTAGTCAGAAAAACGTTGCTCCAAACGGCTTCGGTGTTCCTTACCACTGCGTAGAAGAACTCAACGTTGAAGCTCCTGACTACGGTCATGAAACAACATCAGAAGCTATGTCATACATTGTATGGATGGCTGCTATGAGAGACTACATCGGTACACTCGACATCAAGGATGCAGATGGTAATACTGTTGAAGTACCTCAGACAAATGACCTTTCCAAGGCTTGGGAAACAATGAGAATGATGATCCCTACAGAACAGACAGGTATCTGGAATGGTACACTCAGTGCTCAGTACTCTGAAGAACATGATGCTCCGGAATTTTATCCTACAGCACAGAGCCCGAGCAATACCGGTAAAAACCCTATTCATAGTGAGTTCTCAAGCGTATATAAAAGTGACCCGGGTCTTTTCCTTATGCACTGGCTTGCAGACGTAGATGACTGGTATGGCTACGGCGGCGGCAACGGTAACTTTACATTCATCAATACATTCCAGCGTGGTGCACAGGAATCATGTTGGGAAACAGTTCCACATCCATGTGTTGAAGAACTTAAATACGGTATGCCTAACAGAGGTATCAAGGGCATCTTCTCAACAGATGAAAAGGTTGCAGCACAGTGGGCATATACAAATGCGCCTGACGCGGAAGACCGTGCTATTCAGGCTGTATACGCAGCTCAGAGATGGAATGTTGCACCAAGCAAGGTTGTTGAAGAAGCAGGTAAGATGGGTGACCAGTGCCGTAACAACATGTTCGATAAGTACTACAAGAAAATCGGTTGTCAGGATCCAAATACACAGAGCAATGACTATAGTTCAGCTCACTACCTTATGTCATGGTACACATCATGGGGCGGCGATTTAGGTGGTCAGTGGGCATGGCAGATTGGTGCTTCACACTGTCACGAATTCTATCAGAACCCACTTGCAGCTTACGCTCTTATTGCTGATGAAGGACTTAAGGCTGGTATGAGAACTGGTGATAAGGCTGTTACAGACTATACAAAGTCACTTCAGAGACAGCTTGAATTCTACCTCTGGTTACAGTCAGAAGACGGTCCTATTGCCGGTGGTGCTACAAGCTCATGGCATGGTAGATACCTCAAGTACAAGTATCTCGGTGAATTTAATGGCGTAGTTAACAACAATGAAGAAATGCCAAAGGCTGACCAGGATTATATTGATAAGTACGGTACAGATATTCCTACAACATTCTATGATATGGCATATCAGGAACACCCTGTATACGCTGACCCAGGTTCAAACCACTGGATCGGTAACCAGGTATGGGCTATTCAGCGTCTTGCAGAAATGTACTATGTAGTTAAGAATAACCCGACAGAAGTATCAAGAACTGTTACAGCCGGTGGTCTTTCAATGGAAGAAGCTCTTAAGACAATCCTTGACAGATGGGTAGCTTGGTTCGTTGATAAGGTTGAGCTTACACCGGATGGTGACTATGCTATCCCGGCTTCACTTAACTGGTCAGGACAGCCAGCTAACTGGGAAAACAAGTACAATCCAAGCAATGGTGTAACATGTACAATAACAGCTTACGGTAATGCTGATATGGGTTGTGTTGCTTCACTTTGTAATACTCTTATTTACTATGCAAAGGCTAATGGTGTTGAAACATCAGCAGCTTATAAGAGTGATAATACAGATGTTGCCGCAAAGGGACTTTACACAGCACATGCACTTCTTGACCGTACATGGAAGCTTGGCCGTGATGATATTGGTATCACAAGAAAAGATAAGAACGGTAGCATGTACAGACTCTTTGAACAGGTTATTCATATTCCTGATAACTACAACGGTACAATGCCTAACGGCGATCCAATCGCTCCAGGCGCTACATTCAGCAGCATCCGTTCAAAGTATAATGATATTGCAAAATATAAGGAATATAAGGATCTTTACTACGGCGAAGGTCTTGACAAGCTTGGTGATTCAGAAGCTGATATGGCAAAGAAGCAGGAAGTAATGGAACAGGTAGAACTCACATACCACAGATTCTGGCATGCTGGTGACTATCTCCTTGCTCTTGGTACAATGGCTGAACTTTATCCTGATCTTCAGGCTGATAAGTATGATGGCGTTGACGAAGATGAAGATCTCTTAGATGTTGAAGCAGGAATCACAGTTGAAGTAGGCGCTACAGAAACAATTGATTCAAATGTAGCAGGTTCAACATTCAGCTCATCTGATGAATCAGTTGCAACAGTTGATCCTTCAACAGGTGTTGTAACAGGTGTTGCAGAAGGTACAGCAACTGTTACTGTAACTACACCAAAGGGTCAGACAGCTACTGTTACTGTAACTGTAACTCCAGTACAGAGCACAACTGAAGGCGATACAATCCCAACAGGTTCACTTATTGAAGGTATTGATTACTTATACGGTGACGTTGACCTTAATGGTGCTGTAGAACTTGCTGACGTTGCAGCTCTTGCTAAGCATGTTGTTGCTAAGGAACTTTATCCACTTGGTAAGAATACACCTGAAACTGTAGCACAGGCTACTGAACAGGCTAACGTTGATTATGATGATTTCATCAATGCAGCAGATACTCTTAAGCTTATCGAATTTAAGGTTAAGTCTATTACTCAGGATAAATTAGGTCCACAGTAATTTAAGTTTTTCATTTAATTCCTTTTTATAGTTTTTGTAATCCGGTCTTTTTGATAAGGCCGGATTTTTTTGCATTTATCACTTGATTTATTTATGTAGTAATGATATAATAAAGTGATAGGATATTGTAAATATAATAATGAGAGGTGTACTATGATTCGCAGTATGACCGGATATGGCAGAGAGCAGCTTATTATTGAGCAGCATGATATAACTGTAGAAATAAAATCCGTTAATCACAGATACTATGAATTTAATGCAAGAGTTCCGCGTGCGTACGGCTTTCTTGAAGAAAAACTCAAAACATTTATGAAGGGCAGTATTTCACGCGGAAAGGTTGAAGTGTCTGTTCTTGTCAATAACTTAAACGGCAAGGAAGTTAACATAAATATTGACACTCTCATGGCGTCGGGATATGTTAATGCCTTGAGAAAAGCCAATGTTGAGCTTGGGCTTGAAGATGATCTCACTTTGTCGAAAATAATTAAGTTTTCTGATATCTTTAATGTTCAGAAAATTGCAGATGATGAAGAATTCATCTGGAGCAGTGTTAAGGAAGTTGCAAAATCGGCACTTGACAAGTTTATTGATATGCGGCAGACAGAGGGTCTTTCGCTTAAAAATGACCTTCTTGAAAAGATAGCCAATATTGAGGCTATTCTGGAAAAAGTAGAGGAAGCTGCTCCGCTTACAGCTGAAAAATATCGTGAAAAGCTTATGCTCAAGCTTTCAGAAATTCTTGAAGAAAAAAATATCGATGAGCAGAGAATTATAACAGAAGCTGCTATTTTTGCTGAAAAAATAGCAATTGATGAGGAAACTGTAAGGCTCAGAAGTCATATAAGTCAGTTCAGAAGACTTCTTGAAACGGATGAGCCTGTCGGAAGAAAGCTTGATTTTCTTGTGCAGGAAATTAATCGCGAAATTAATACTACTGGTTCAAAGGCGCAGGATGTGGAAATTACAAAATGTGTCGTTGATATGAAATCTGAACTTGAAAAAATTCGTGAACAAATTCAAAATATAGAATGACGGAGGAAATATGCAGCTTATAAACATTGGCTTTGGCAATATGGTTTCGTCTTCTAAGCTTGTTGCAATTGTAAGTCCGGAGTCCGCTCCGATAAAAAGACTTATTCAGGATGCAAGGGATGACGGAAGGCTTATTGATGCTACATATGGCAGACGTACAAGGGCAGTTATTGTAATGAGCAGTGACCACGTTATCCTGTCAGCTGTACAACCGGAAACTGTTTCTGCAAGATTTGACGAAAGTGAGGAATTTAATGATGAAGAATAAGGGCAGAATGATTGTTGTATCTGCACCGTCCGGATGTGGAAAAGGAACAATCCTTGCTGAAATTTTAAAGGATGACAGCTTTTTTTATTCTGTATCTGCTACAACACGTGCCCCGAGGGTTGGTGAAGAGGATGGTGTAAATTATCATTTTATCTCCAATGATGAATTTGAAAAGCTTATTGCCGAGGATGGCATGCTTGAATATGCAAAATATTGCGATAATTATTATGGCACACCAAAAAAAATCCTTGAGGAAAAAATGAACGAGGGTATTAACGTAATTCTTGAAATTGAAGTTCAGGGTGCTATGAAGGTTCGTGAAATATGTCCGGATGCGTTGTTTATTTTTATTGTTCCGCCGACTATTTCAGAGCTTGAGCGCAGGCTCAGAAAACGTGGAACAGAATCAGATGATGTTATTGCAAAACGTGTTTCAGAAGCGGCCGGTGAAATTCAAAAGGCTGTAAATTATGATTATATTTTGGTAAATGCAGCATTAGAGGATGCTGTTGAAGATTTTAAAACTATTGTTAAGGCAGAATCAATGAAAACTGCCTGTTCAAAAAATTTAATTGATGAGGTGCTTAAAAATGCTTAGACCAGCTGCTACACAGCTTATTTCAAAAAATGACAGTTATTATTCTCTTGTTATCGGCGTTGCAAAACGTGCAAGAGAAATTGCAGATGAGCTTGTTGAAGAAAAGAAGATTCTTGAGGAAAAACCTGTTAAGAGTTCTGTTGAAGAACTTGCAAACGGTAAGTACAGAATTATAGAAGCCAAGGAAGAAGAAACAATTCAGGAAACTGAAGCTCCTGTTCTTACAGAAATAGAGTTTTAATTGAGAAGGAGTGTCTGCGGTTTTGAATTTTAAAACCAAAGTAACCGTGGCTGTTAGCTCTGCAACTTTTGCTTTTGACAAACCCTTCAGTTATCTTGTGCCTGACAACCTTGTCTCAAAGGCAGCTGCAGGAAAAAGAATTCTTGTTCCCTTTGGAAGGGGAAACAGAAAGCGTGTAGGGCTTATACTAAATGTTGAAGGTGCTGATGAAGCAGAAGCTTCAAGGCTTAAGTATATTATGTCGGTTGAAGATGATGAACCGGTTTTAAACGCAGAAATGCTTGAACTTGTGCACTGGCTTCATGAAACGACATTTTGTACATATTATGATGCAGTAAAAACAATACTTCCTTCCGGAATGAACATCAATATAAAAGAGCATTATCAGCTGATAAAGCATGCTGACAGTACTCTTTCCGATGTTGAAATCAGAGCTTTACAGAAGTTTGAAAATAACGATGCACCTGATGAGGCGGCTGAATCAATTAAGGCTGCCGGACAGGGACTTGTACTTGAATCCCTTATAGCTAAGGGATATATAAAATACACCCTTGACGGTAAGCAGAATGTGGGGGACAGTACCGTAAAAATTGCGGCACTTACAGATGAATACCTCAAATCACCTGAAAGTTTTAAGCTTACTGTAAAACAAAAGGCGCTTGTGCAGGTTATATCCGAAAATGAGGAAATATCTGTAAAGGAAGCGTGTTACATAAGCGGCGTGGGTGCAGGTGTTGAAAAAAAACTTGTTGAAAAGGGTGTCATAAGCGAGCATAATTACGAGGTGTTCCGTACTGTTGAAATTGGCGAAAAAAACATCAGAAATATTGATGATGTGATTCTGACGGATGAGCAGAAGCTTGTATTCGACAGGGTATGCCATAAAATCACCGAGAACAGACCACACTGTTTTTTACTGCACGGAGTCACGGGAAGCGGCAAAACCTCTGTTTTTGAAAAGCTTATCGGTGAATGTATAAATCAAGGTAAACAGGCAATTCTGCTTATTCCTGAAATTTCCCTTACTCCGCAGATGGTGCGGAAATTCCGTGAGCTTTACGGGGAAACCGTTGCTGTTATTCACAGCGGTCTCTCACTTGGACAGCGTATGGACGAATATAAGCGTATAAAACGTGGGCTTGCAAAAATTGCGGTGGGTACTCGAAGTGCGGTTTTTGCGCCGTTCGATAATATAGGCTTAATTGTTGTTGACGAAGAAGGTGAACGTTCCTATAAGTCGGACAGTGCGCCGAGGTATCATGCCATAGATGTGGCAAAAAAACGCTGTCGAACCCATAATGCAGTGCTTCTTTTAGCTTCAGCAACACCTTCGGTTGAAAGCTATTATTATGCGCAAAGAGGAATTTATGAGCTCCTTGAAATGAAAAAGCGCTATTCAGGTTTTGAGCTTCCGCAGGTCGGGGTTGTTGATATGAATGAAGAAAGAAATGATGGTAATTCTTCTGAATTCAGTAATATTTTAATTGATGAGATAAATCAGAATCTTAAAAATAACGAACAGACAATTCTTCTTCTCAACAGGAGAGGATATCATACAATAATAAGCTGCTGTGACTGTCATAAGCCGGTTTACTGTCCTAACTGCAGTATTCCTATGACCTATCATAAAGTAAATGACCTGCTTATGTGTCATTACTGTGGTCACAGTCAGAAAATGCCCGAAGCCTGTGCCGAATGCGGCAGTACACGCATGGTGCAGATGGGGTTTGGTACGCAAAAGCTTGAGGAGCAGCTTGAAAAGCTGTTTCCGCAGGCAAGAATTCTGCGTATGGATGCAGATACAACAATGTCCAGATATTCCTATGAAAAGAATTTCAGGGATTTCGGCAAAGGAAAATACGACATAATGATAGGAACGCAGATGATTGGCAAAGGGCTTGATTTTCCGAATGTAACACTTGTAGGTATTCTTTCGGTTGACAAGGCTCTTTATGCAGGTGATTTCAGAAGCTATGAAAGAACCTTTTCGCTTGCGGCACAGGTTGTCGGACGCTGCGGCAGAGGTGAGAAAAAGGGCAGAGCGTATCTGCAGACCTTTATGCCTGACCATTATGTTTTGAATCTTGCGGCAAGGCAGGATTATCACGCTTTTTATAATGAGGAAATTTCTATAAGAAGGGCACTTTTATTCCCACCGGTGTGCGATATATGTGTTATAGGCGTAAGCAGTGAGGATGAAGCCAAAGCCGCTTCACTTTCAATGGGAATCCATTCGGTTATAAAGGAGCTTGCAAATCAGGGACTTGAATTTCCGTTGAGGGTTTTAGGACCTGTTAAATGTTCCTATGGGAAAATAAACGGTAAATATCGTTATCGCCTGATTTTAAAATGCAAGAATACCGCTTTGTTCCGTGATTTTGTAAGGAATGTGCTTTCAAAGGCGGAGAGCTTTAAGGAATTCAGGGATTCTTCCGTTTTTGCCGACTTGAACGGCGATATCGGAATTTAGAGTTTTATTAAAGCACAGCTGTGATACAGATGATGGAACAGCGCTTGAAAATATACGTGTTAATTTTATTTGAATACGTTCTGTTAAAGGGAGAATAGTTTAAAATGGCAATCAGAAAAATTGTGACAAAGGAAGATCCGATTTTAAGAAAGGTATGCAAGCCTGTTGAAAAGTTTGATGAAAAGCTTGCACAGCTGCTTGATGATATGATTGAAACTCTTACCAAGGCACAGGGAGTGGGACTTGCTGCTCCTCAGGTGGGGTATCTTAAACGACTCTTTATTATGGATCTTGGTGATGGAGTAATTGAATGTGTTAATCCGCAGATTATTAAAACAGGCGGAAAACAGAGAGTAACAGAGGGCTGTCTTTCATGCCCTGATGACTGGGGCTATGTTACAAGACCTATGAAATGCCGTCTTAAAGCGCAAAACAGATTCGGCGAATTCTTTGAGCTGAATTTAACAGAGCTTGGGGCACAGTGTGCCTGTCATGAAAATGACCACCTTGACGGTAAGCTTTTTGTTGACATAATTGAAGAACGCATAGACCCTGAAAAGGAGTAAAACAATGAAAATAGTTTTTATGGGAACTCCGGATTTTTCGGTACCATGTCTGAAAGCAATTGCAGGAAATGACAAATATGAGGTGGCTGCGGTCTTTACCCAACCGGACAGACCTAAGGGGCGTGGCTATAAAATGATTCCTACACCTGTAAAAGCTTGTGCTCAGGAATTTGATATTCCTGTTTATCAGCCTCTTTCACTCAGAAAGGGTGAGGACGCTGAAAAGTCAATGGAGATTTTAAAGGAAATCAATCCTGATGTTATTATAGTTGTTGCTTACGGTCAGATTCTGCCAAAGGAAATACTTGAACTTCCTGAGCATGGCTGTATCAATATTCATGCGTCACTTCTTCCGCAGTACAGAGGTGCTGCACCTATTCAGAGAAGTATTCTTGACGGACAGACAAAAACAGGCGTAACCTCCATGATGATGGAAGAAGGTCTTGACACAGGTGATATGCTTATTAAAAAAGAAGTGGAAATCACTGAAAATATGACCGCTGATGAACTTCATGATTTACTTTCACAGGCAGGTGCAGAGGTTTTGGTTGAAACTCTTGCAGCTGTTGAAAGCGGAACACTTTCCCCTGAAAAGCAGGACGATTCAAAGTCAACATATGCCAAAATGATTACAAAGGATATGAGTGCTCTGGACTTTACACTTCCGGCGCAGCAGGTGCATAATGTTATAAGAGGTATTACAGGCTTTACCATGATGGAGGGTAAGCGTCTGAAAATCTACAGAAGCTGTATTGCTGATACAGGGAATGCAGAGGCAGGAACTGTTGCTGACGCAGATAGCTTTACTGTTGCATGCGGTGACGGAAAAGGAGTAACATTCCTTGAAGTGCAGTACGAGGGCAGTAAACGTATGACAACAGATAATTTCCTCAGAGGAAGAAAAATTACAAAGGGACAAAAGCTGGGTTAAGGCTTGGTATGAATTTATGAACAACGCAAGAATACAGGCTGTAAAGCTGCTTGGAAAAACCTTCTCAAAAGGCGGATATTCAAATATTCTGCTTGACAAAACGCTGAACAATATTGATATGTCAGCTCAGGAAAAAGCTCTTTGTGCGGCTATTTATTATGGGGTACTTGAAAGAAAGATAACCCTTGATTATATTATTTCGCAGTACAGTAGGTCTAAGCTTTCAAAAATAAATCCGGTTGCCCTGAATATTCTCAGAACAGGGATTTATCAGCTTAAATTTATGGACAACATTCCTGATTCCGTTGCTGTCAACGAATCTGTTAATACTGCAAAGAAATTGAAGCTTGCAAAGCTTTCGGGCTTTGTAAATGCTGTCATGAGAAGTTTTTTGAGAGACGAAAAGCAGATTAAATATCCTGATTCTGAAATTGAACGGATTTCAGTTGAGTATTCTGTGCCGTTGTGGCTCGGGCAGATGCTCTGCGAAAATTATTCACGCAGCCAGATGCAGTCCCTCCTTGAAGGCTCAGTAGAAAAACCGCCTGTTACAATAAGACTTAACAATCTTAAAGGCAGCAGCGAAGATATTCTTCCAAGGCTTTCGGCACTTTCTCCGGTGAAAACGCCGGCAGAGGGGTGTTATGAGATATGCAGTGGCAACGTGAAAAATGAACAAAGCTTTAAGGACGGACTTTTTCATGTGCAGGATATTGCATCCCAGCTATGCTGTAAGGCGGTTGACCCGAAGCCGGATGAAGTAATTCTTGATGTATGCTCGGCACCCGGCGGAAAAGCGTTTACCATGGCACAGCTTGCAGATGACAAGGCAAAAATATATGCCTTTGATATTCACGAGCACAGGGTAAAGCTTATTCGGGATGGCGCTCAGAGGCTTGGTATAAAGTCGATAACGGCAATGCAGGGCAATGCTTCTGAATACAGCGAGAGTGTTCCGTTGGCAGATAAAATTCTCTGTGATGTTCCGTGTTCAGGTCTTGGGGTTATAAGACGCAAGCCGGAAATAAAATACAAAAATTACGAGGAATTTGAAAGGCTTCCGGATATACAGTATAAAATTCTGGAAAATGCTGCAAGGTATCTGAAGGTCGGGGGAGAACTTGTTTATTCGACATGCACTGTTAATCCTAAGGAAAATTCAGAGGTTATTGACAGGTTTTTGCGTGAACATAAAAATTTTGAGGGAATAACTTTTCTTGAAAGCATGGGGAAGCCGTTTGGCAGCTTTAAAGTGACTCTGTTCCCTGAAAATTTCGCAAGTGATGGTTTCTTTATTTCAAAGATAAGAAGGACGGAGTAGTCTTGGAAAAAATTGATATTTTATCACTGACACTTCCTGAGCTTGAAATGCATGTTCAGGAAATGGGTGAAAAAAAATTCAGAGCAAAGCAGATATTTCAGTGGCTTCATGTAAAGCATGCAAACAGCTTTGAGGACATGAGTAATATTTCATTGGAATTGCGCACAAAATTATCTGAGATGTTTTGTATAAAACAACTAAATATTGAAAGAAAGCTTGAATCTTCCATAGATAATACTGTAAAATATCTTTACAGGCTTTCAGACGGAATGTTTATTGAAACAGTTCTTATGGAATATAATCACGGAATGAGCCTTTGCGTTTCTACGCAGGTGGGCTGCAAAATGGGCTGTAAATTCTGTGCTTCAACTATTGCAGGCTTTGAAAGAAATTTACTGCCCTCTGAAATACTGCAGCAGGTTTACCGTACCCAGAGCGATACCGGAAAGAAAATATCGGGAATTGTTCTTATGGGAATAGGTGAGCCGCTTGATAATTATAAAAATGTTATGAGATTTCTGGAGCTTGTTTCCTGTCCTGACGGATATGGACTGAGCCTGAGACATGTAACACTTTCTACTTGCGGAATTGTTCCGAAAATAAAAGAGCTTGCAGATAAAAAGCTTGGTCTTACACTGTCGGTTTCGCTTCATTGTCCGGAAAATGACGGCAGAAGTGAAATAATGCCTGTAAACAGAACATATAATGTATATGAGCTTATTGAAGCTACCAGAGAATACATTGATAAAACAGGCAGAAGGGTAACCTATGAATATGCGGTTATTGACGGCGTAAATTCTGACAGGGAAAATGCACGTAAGCTTGCAACACTTATAAAAGGGATTAATTGCCATGTGAATCTTATACCGGTCAATACGGTAAAGGAAAGGGAATATAAATCAAGTCGTGAGTCGGCTATGAAGTTTATGAATATGCTGACTGAAATGGGGATAAATGCAACGGTAAGGCGTACGCTTGGCAGCGATATTGACGCAGCCTGCGGACAGCTGAGACGTGAAGCTGAAAAACAAACAGAGAAATCAGGTGAAGGATATTGAAGTATGTAAGTGCTACTGATATAGGGCTTATGCGTGAAGAAAATCAGGATATGGTAAGAGTTGACGATTTTTTCGGAAATGTTCTTGCGGTAGTATGTGACGGAATGGGCGGAGAACGTGCAGGGCAGGAGGCTAGCCGCATTGCCATAAGAGAGTTCTTTTCGAGGTTTAATGAGGGGTATTCACCGCACCTTGATACAATTGGTACCCGTCAGCTTATGACATCGTCAATATCTGCTGCCAATTCGGTGATTTATACAACGGCACGAATGGACTATAAAAATTTCGGTATGGGTACAACCTGTGTTGCAGCCTATATAGATTCGGAATATATCTATGTTGTGAATATTGGTGACAGCCGTGCCTACTATATGGATGAAAAGGGTCTTCATCAGATAACTTCTGACCATACATTTGTAAATATGCTGCTTCAGCAGGGGAAAATTGAACCGGATGAAGTTCACACACATCCTAAAAGAAATATGCTTACAAAGGCAGTCGGAGTTGAAAAAATTATAAAGCCTGATTTTTTCCGTATGAAGCGTGAAGAAAAGTTTACAATACTTCTTTGCTCGGACGGACTTTCCGGCTATTGCAGTGATGATGAAATTTATGAGATTATGAAGTCAACGCCTCTTGATGAGGTTTCAAAGGCTTTGATAGACCTTGCGCTTAGCAAGGGCGGGCGTGATAACATTACGCTTGCTGTTATAACTGAATAAAAGGGAATTATGAGGGCATACGCCTGACAAACTGGAGTGTGGAGATTAAATGGATAAAAACATTGGAAAAAAGCTTGACGGACGTTATGAAATAACCGAGCTTATCGGCGAAGGCGGAATGGCGGACGTATACAAGGCGATAGATGTTGTTGACAACAAGACTATTGCAGTGAAAATTCTTAAAAAGGAATTTGCCGAAAGCGAAGAATTTTTAAGAAGATTCCGTAATGAATCAAAGGCTATCGCTGTTTTGTCACATCCTAATATTGTAAAAATTTACGATGTCGGATTTTCCGAAAAAATTCAGTATATCGTAATGGAATATATCGATGGAATTACTCTCAAAGAATATATAGAAAACGAAAGAGTTTTAAGCTGGAAGGATGCAGTTCATTTTGTAACACAGATTTTAAGAGCGCTTCAGCATGCTCATGAAAGAGGAATTGTACACAGGGATATCAAGCCGCAGAACATTATGATGTTTACGGACGGTACTATCAAGGTCATGGATTTTGGTATTGCAAAGTTTGCACGTGAGGAAGGAAAAACTGCAACCGATCAGGCAATCGGTACAGTTCACTATATAAGTCCGGAGCAGGCAAGAGGCGATATTACCGACGCCAAAAGTGACCTTTACTCTGTTGGTGTAATGCTTTATGAAATGCTGACAGGTCAGAAGCCTTTTGATACGGATAATCCTGTATCTATAGCTGTAATGCATATGCACAATATAGCGGAGCTTCCAAGAAGAATAAATCCTGATATTCCTGTTCCGCTTGAGGAAATTATTGTACATGCCATGGAAAAGGTTCCGGACGACAGATATCAGACAGCAGTAGAAATGATAAGGGATATTGACAGGTTCAAGGCAGATCCGGATGTGAGATTCGGGTATGTGACACGTACAAATCAGGAGCCGGATAATCATACCAGATATTTTACTGCCGTTAATGAGCAGATTCCGGAAGAAGTACATCAGGAAATCCGTAGGGATGCAAGAAACGAGGCACGTGCAAGTACAGGATTTATAAATCAGAGACAGCCGGTGCAGCAGACTGTTGCGCAGAATGCCGATAACAGCGGTTATATTAACAACGGCTATACTTCAACTGATATTTATGATACCTATGACGAGGATTACACTGATTTTGATGAGGAAGATACAGAAAAGAAGTCATTGTTTGTTCCTATTTTATCAGCCGTGACAGTTGTGGTAATTATGGTTGCGGTATTCTTTATTGCAACACTTGTAAAGGGTGTATTTTCCGGAGAAAAGCAGACTAACTCATCGGAATTTGCAATGCCTAACCTTGTTGGTATGGATTACAATCAGGCGCATGAGGCGTATCCGAATCTTGATATTCAGGTTGAGGCGACAGAGTTTTCAGAGCTTGAAAAGGATAAGATTTTTGAGCAGAGCATACCGGAGGGTGATGGCGTAAAGAAGGGCGAAATTGTAAAGGTAAAGGTAAGTCTTGGCGCAAAAACTGTAAAGGTTCCGAATGTTATAAATTACCATTACATTACAGCCGGTGAAGCGCTAAGAGCGCAGGGACTTGATGTTGAGTATCAGTATCAGACAAACGAAGATTTTGAAGAAGAAATTGTTTTTGATACAGAGCCGGCAGCGCTTGAACAGGTGGCTCCGGGTTCAACAGTTCTTGTTTATGTAAGCAAGGGTTCTGAAATTGAAGAAATTGTAATGGAGGACTTTGTCGGAAAGAATATTGCTGATGCAAAGGTACAGTGCGGTATCTGGGGTATCGGTGTGAAAACCGAGAAAAAGGACTCCGGCGAAGAAGAAGGAACAATTCTCAAGCAGAGTATTGAAAAGGGTGAAAAGGTTACTGCGGATTCCACTATTACATTTACTGTAAGTACAGGCAAGGAACCGGAAGGAACAGTTGATATGGAATTTATATTCCCGGCTGACTCAACAGGCAGATTTACAATTACTGCTTACCAGAACGGTGTCGCAATTTACCAGAGCTTTACTCTTTCGGCAGACTATTCAAAGTCAAATGTTGTTTCTGTAACAGGCAAGGGAACAAATGAGGAAGTAACAATGGTGCTTACGAATTTAAGCAATAACCTTACCTGTGAAATCGGTAAATACAATATGAATTTTGAAGAAGGTACATTTTCTGCGATAAGCGAGGACATAGGCAAGGCATTCCAGATTGTTGACGGTCTTGTAAAGCCGGAAGAACCGCAGGAACCGGAAACACAGGCACAGACGGAAGCGCCGCAGCAGGAGCCGGCTACGTCTGAAGAGGTTGAAGAATAAATGATGCAAAACGGTATAATTGTAAAATCAATAGGAGGACTCTTTTTTATAGAGTCCTCTGATACCATATATGAATGCAAGGCAAGAGGTGTTTTCAGAAAGAACGGTATTTCTCCCAGCGTCGGTGACAGGGTGAATTTTGAAAACGGTGTCATTGCAGAAATTCTTCCGAGAAAGAATTTTATTATAAGACCGCCTCTTGCAAATCTTGACCAGCTGATATTTGTTGTGTCGGTAACAGAGCCGGCGCCGAATCTTCTGATTCTTGATAAGTTTATTGCTGTTGCGCAGTATCAGAATATAAAGCCGGTTATTGTTCTGACCAAGGTTGACCTCCAGAGCTGTGATGAAGTGCTTGACATTTATAAACGTACCGGAATTGAAATCTATGTTATAGATTACAATGACGAAAACCCCGCTGAAAAAATCCGTATTCTGTTAAAGGATAAAATCAGTGCTTTTACAGGAAACAGTGGTGCGGGAAAATCCACGCTGCTTAATGAGGTGTGCGGAGATTTTAATATAACAACAGGAGAAATAAGCAAGAAGCTGGGCAGAGGACGTCATACAACAAGGCACAGTGAGCTTTACAGATTGCCATGGGGAGGATATATTGCAGATACTCCCGGCTTTTCAACCTTTGAAACAAACAAATACAACATTATAAAAAAAGAGGAGCTTGCTGCTTGCTTTACAGAATTTGCAGAGCTTGGCTGTGAATGTAAATTCCGTGACTGCTCACATACAAAGGAAAAGGGATGCAGAGTAATTGAAGCAGTGGAAAATGGTGAGATTGCAAAAACAAGGCACGAAAGCTACTGCTGCATGTATGAGGAAGCAAAGCAGATTAAGGAATGGGAGCTGTAAGTATGGAAAAGATAAAAAAATGCTATATTTTTGCAGGTTCACCTGAAGCAAAATGTAATGATATTGTTTTTGATGAGAACAGGTATGTAATCTGTGCGGACGGAGGATATTCCATTGCCAAAAGGCTTGGAATAGTTCCGGATGTAATAATCGGTGATTTCGATACTTACACAAAAAAGCTTCCTGAGGACTGTGAGGTTATAAAGTATCCTGCGGAAAAGGACGATACGGATACATGCTTGCGGTAAAGCTTGGACTTGAAAGAGGCTACAGGCATTTTGTGATATGCGGTGCGGTAGGTGGACGCCTTGACCATACCATTGCAAATATTCAGACACTCAGGTATCTTTTAAAGCATGAGGCTTACGGCGAACTTGTGGGTGACGGTAATCATGTTATTTTGCAGGGACCGGGTGTAAGAGTTTACAGTCGTATGAGAGGCTACTACTTTTCTGTTTTTTCATATACGGAGCAGTGCAGCGGAGTAAATCTTACGGGATTTAAATATCCCCTCAAGGATGGGGTTATAAAAAACAGTTTTCCGATTGGAATAAGTAATGAGGTTACGGGAAAATCGGGAATTGTTTCGCTGGATAAGGGAATACTTCTGATAACATACTCAAAGGATATGAACCAAAATTAATTTCGGGAATATAATACAGTATAGCGAAAGCTTACATATTATATTGCGGAGGTGACAGCTTTGAAGGTTGTTGTTGTTAAAAGTCCCAGATTTTTATCGGGTATACTAAGAATGGTTTTTCGTATAAAAAAAGAAGATTTGACGGAGTGATTCCACTAAAAAAACGGAGCAGAGATGCTCCGTTTTTTGCTTCTTTTTTTCTAAAAAATTGGTTTTTTTATGAATACAATGCTTTGATGCAACAATTATTTGGAATGAAATCTATTCCAAGCTCAGATATAACAGTTTCATCTGTTATATCCTGCCACATATCATTTAAGTATACATATGACTGCCCCTTTTCGGACTGTACTTTATAGGAAACAATACCATCATCCCATGTTTCACCTTCAACAGGAGCAGTGCTGCTGTATTGTATGGCTATAGCATAATCGCATACTTCAACAGATTTATCAAGTTCGATCACATTATATCCTTTTACTGCAAGGACAGCATCCTGTGAATATAGGATATTCTCAAAATTACTATCATATAATTCGATTTTTATTTTCTGATTTTCTGTTGTGGAATATGTTCCGACAGCTGACAGAGTACCTTCTTTGTGAAAAATATTTGCCGTTTTTGTATTGCTCTCAACATTTACAGAGGCATCACCCTCATTGCCACAATCATAGAACAGTATATCGGAATATTTGTCTGTTACAGATAATGCCACAGGACTTTTCAGAGCCGTATCATATGAGATATAGTAATAGCCGAAATCACCTAGCAAACTGTTATAGGCAATCCATGCACCATTCTGTGAGGCTTCATCTTTAAAATATTCCTTCGGGAAATTATCGTCCCAGCCAATAATTGTTACATCATGGTCATAATCATCAATATTATCTGTTACATGATTTATGGTCATGTAATTATTAAATGCTCCTTTTTTTGTTCTGTCTGTATCAGGGACACTTACAATTACAGCTCCAGTATTTTTTATAGTTTCTTTTAATTTCTCTGTTGAACCTTCTTCAATTACAGTGGCTTTGTCTATTACATATTTGCCAAAGCCGTTGGAAAGTGTTTCGGTGATCATCCAGCTCCAGCCACCGAGTTCCTTTTTATTTATACCTTCTTTGACAAAAAATCCTTCACTTTTGTCATCACTATAAATAATGTCAAGCATTTCAAGTGGATTAATGTCTATATTAGTGCCGTTATTCAGAAAATAAGAACTTTCTATTGAAACTGATGCGGAATACAGCCAACATGTTCCACCTTCCTGTGTATCCATTTGTAAATCATATCCGCTGTCGACAAGATTGAAATATCCGTTTTCACTATGAGTATATGGTTTCTCAGTAGTATCTTTAATAGAAGAAGTGATAATTGATGTTTCTGTATTTGAAGTTTCAGTATCCGAAAGCTCATTATCTGAATGGCTACATCCATACAATGTTGTTGTTAAGGTTAGTAAGAGTAATGCAGCAAAAAGTTTTTTCATAAGTTTGCTCCTTTCAGTTTTATTTTTCTAAGTATATCATAAAGGTTGCTAAAAGTCAATAAATCAAAGGCTGTTCATAACAAACTAAAAAAACACATATATTAGTAAAAAAGCCTTGGAGGAAATATATGGAAGAAGAAATTATGGTCGAGCAGAAAGAACAGGAAAACACAGACAGGCAAGAATGCAAAGTTTCGGAAGACGAGCTTATTGAGGAAGTAAGGGAAAAGCACAAGAAAAAGAAAAAACCAAAATGTATAGCTGATATTTTTACAATGCAGCTTATACTGACAGTTTTGATTGTTCTTATATTTGCGGTTATAAATATTTTTGACAGCAGTATTACCCAGTGGTTTATCAAAGAGTTTAAGGAGCGCTCCGGCGGTGAAACGGAAAAGATTATCAAAGATGCAGTAAACTATGCTGTAAATATTATAAGATGATTGGATTTAAAATCGGGGGTCTGAAGGTTATTTTCAGATTCGGTTTTTTTGCGGCGGCGGCTTTATTCTGTCTTATTGACAAACAGGGCCTTGCATTATGTACATTCTGCTCCTGCGTTATTCATGAGACCGGACATATAATTGCTGCTGTTTTATGCAATGTGAAAATCGAAAAAATAATATTTGGCTTTGGCGGAATAAAAATGGTTTCTGAATGTAAAATAAAAAGTCTTTGGACGGATATTTTTATTTTGCTTTTGGGACCTTTTTTTAATTTTACGGCGGCCTTTTTTTATTTTTACTGTGAATGCTACAGTGCATGGAGCGTAAATCTTATACTTGGAGCATTTAATCTTCTTTTGTTTTCAGGTCTTGACGGCGGTGCAATAGCAGAGAAAATTCTTGTGTACTCAGGGCTGGATTCCCGTGGCATCATGAAAATAGCAGCACTGCTGTCGGCTGCAGCGGTGTGCGGAATTTTGTATTTTTTGTCTGTTGAAAACATTCTTTTGTATGCTGTAATAATTTTTCTTGCTGTTTGTCAGTTTTTCTATTGATTAAATTCCGGATTTATAGTAAAATAAGAATATATAAATAAAGAAAAGGAATGTTAAAATGCTGAAAGAAAAAATTGAAAAGTTTCTGCTTGATGTTCAGAAGCCGGCACGTTATATCGGCGGCGAGTCGGGCAGTATTATAAAAGACAGGGAAAATGTAAGCGTAAGCTTTGCATTCTGTTTCCCTGATACATATGACATAGGAATGTCACATCTTGGTATGAAAATTCTGTACTCACTCATAAACAGCCGTGAGGACTATTCTTGTGAAAGGGTTTTTGCACCCGGTATTGATTTCGAGGAAATTATGCGCCGTGAGCAGATTCCACTTTATTCCCTTGAAACCCTTCAGCCTGTAAAAAACTTTGATTTTATAGGTTTTACAATGCAGTATGAATTGTCCTATACAAATGTACTCAATATGCTTGAGCTTTCGGGTATTCCTGTAATGGCATCGGACAGAGGGGATGAGCTTTTTAACATCGTCTGTGCCGGAGGACCATGCGTCTGTAATCCTGAACCGCTTGCTGACTTTTTTGACCTTTTTATTTTAGGTGAGGGTGAAGAAGTAAATCTTGAACTTATGGATTTGTATAAGCAGATGAAGGAACAGGGTGCTTCAAAAAAAGAATTTCTTCTTAAAGCGTCAAAAATCAAGGGTATTTATGTACCGTCACTTTATGAGGTTTCATACAATGAGGACGGAACTGTTAAAAGCGTGCTGGCTAAAGAAAATGCCCCCGATGTTGTCAAAAAACGTATTATTGATGATTTCGATAATGTTTTTTATCCGGAAAATTTTGTTGTGCCTTTTACGGATATTGTTCACAACCGTGCATCGGTTGAGGTTCTTCGTGGCTGTATAAGAGGATGCAGATTCTGTCAGGCAGGCTTTATTTACAGACCGTTCAGAGAAAAGTCGGCTAAAAATGTCTGTGAGCAGGCGAAAGCACTTTGTGAAAATACCGGGTATGAGGAGCTTTCCCTTGCATCACTCAGTACATCCGACCATTCTGAAATAGCTGAAATTGTTGGCGGACTTATCCCGTATACTGAAAAGGAGCATGTAAATCTTTCACTTCCGTCACTGAGAGTGGATAACTTCTCAAAGGAACTTATGGACGAAATCAAAAAGGTGAGAAAAAGCGGTCTTACCTTTGCGCCGGAAGCAGGTACTCAGAGACTCCGTGATGTTATAAACAAAAACGTTACGGAAGAAGAATTGATGAGAACCTGCCGCACGGCATTTGAGGGCGGATATGCAAATGTAAAGCTTTACTTTATGATGGGACTTCCGACCGAAACAGATGAGGACATAAAGGGAATGGCAGAACTTGCACAGAGGGTTATAGATCTTTATTATTCGCTGCCGACACGTCCTAAGGGAAAGGGTGTTCAGGTTTCAATAAGCACTGCAACGTTTGTGCCGAAGCCGTTTACTCCCTTTGAATTTGAGCCGCAGGCAACACGGGAGGAAATTATGCACAAGCAGCAGCTTCTTATTGACAGTATAACCTCAAAGAAAATCAGAGCAAGCTGGCATGACCCTTCGACAAGTATTCTGGAAGCGGTTCTTGCAAGAGGGGACAGGCGTCTTGGACAGGTTATATACAAGGCATGGAAGAACGGCAGCAAGTTTGACAGCTGGGGTGAGCATTTCAACTTTGATAACTGGAGCAGGGCGTTTGATGAATGCGGTCTGAATATGGAGTTTTACGCAAGCCGCAGGAGAGAATATGACGAAGTAATGCCATGGGATCATCTCGATTATTATATCTCAAAGGAATTTCTCATAAGGGAAAACAAAAAGGCAAAAATGGCTGAAACAACTCCGCACTGCAGGCAGAACTGTGCGGCATGCGGTGTGACAAAGGAAACAGGGAGGGCTTGTTTTTGATTAAGATAAGGGCAGTTTTTGAAAAGCGGGGGAGAGCAAAATATATTTCGCATCTTGACCTGAACCGCTGCATGCAGAGAACGTTCAAGCGTTCGGGTATTCCTGTATGGTATACAGAAGGCTTTAATCCGCATATTTATATTAATTTTGCACTTCCGCTGTCTCTTGGTTATGAAAGCGGCTGTGAAATTATGGACTTTAACATTACAGAGGAAATGCCGTATGAGGAGCTTGCGGACAAGCTTAACAAGGCGATGCCGGAGGGAATCAGTATCACAAATGTGTATACTCCGTCAACAAAGCACACAGCTATAAAATACGCGGATTTTAAAATCACTTTCAACGGCGATGTCGCCGATAGATTCAACACTTTTATGAGCAGGGAGAAGATAAATACTGTAAAGAAAACCAAGCGTGGCGAAAAGGAAATTGACTTAAAGCCTGACATAAATGTGGTTTCTCTTGAAGTGGCAGAGAATGCAACTGTGCTTGTGCTGAGGCTTCCGGCAGGAAATGAAAAGAATCTGAATCCGTCACTTGTTACGGATTTGTTTGTGCCGGAATGCGGCAATACAGAAATTTTATCTGTAGAACGTATAGCGGTGCTTGATGAAAATGAAAATAAATTTGTCTGATTGATGTATTCGAAAAATCAGGCTGTGGAGAGAATAAAATATGATGAATAAAAAGGAATTACTGCATACCTTATTGTGTTCGGTCTTATTGGCTGTTTTTTCAGTTCCCACATTATTTCTTGGACAAATAATGTCGTACAGGTATGATGTATTACCATTTGTATATTGTGCTTTAATGGCGATACTGTATGCATTAATGATTAAAAGTGATAAGATGTTAAAAATCCTCATCAAATGGGGAATATCACTTCCTGTTTCATATTTGTTATTTCTGTACTTTTGGAAAACGAATTATGCAGTTCGGGCATTGAACTGGATTTTTGAAGGGTATGGTAATATGAGTGCCGGAGGAGGCTTTGCGTTTCTCTTTTATCTGGGAGCATTTTGTGTTTTTTACGCCCTTCCTGTACTTCTTTCCGTATGCTGGGTTTATCCGATAAAAGTACTGAATTACAATAAGCTCAGAAAGCTTCAGTTATGTGTCGGTCCGGCAGTCGGAATTACAGTGATTGCTGTAACATTATTTTTAGAAAGTAGATTTCCGACATATTCAAGCATATTTTTTACAGGGTAAATTTATTTTTACACATGAAACCTGCTAATAAAAATCAATAGACAAAATAGCCAAAATTGAAAAAGGTTAAGTAGCAGTAAAAGGGTATAGCAAAGCTGACGTATGAAAATATGAGATTCAAACGCCGAATA
>SVNU01000026.1 GCA_015066715.1 Ruminococcus sp.
TTTGCTAACTTTTTTCTGTTTCGAAGAAAAGAAAAAAGTTTATGTGCTTTCTTTGTAACTTTCTTTGCACAAGCAAAGAAAGTTAAGAACAAGAATACAGCGCTAAATATAAATTTTCTTCACTAAAGACTTTTTCGACAAATTTAAAGGACGATTTAATTTATTAAATCGTCCTTTAACTATTTTATGAAGCGGAAGCAGCATAAAGTTCGCTTGGCGTTGAACTGAACTCCCAGTCGGTTATTTCCTCACGGCTGCCGTCGTAAAAACGTTTGTACACATGAATTCCCTCCCGTGAAAATTCAGTGTCGGTGGAAAAATAATACTGCTTGAAATTTTCGTCATAATCACATTCATATATAAATTCGTCTTCTTTTTTTACAATCGGGATAAATGTGTTGCCGTTAACAGCGGCAAATTCTTCGGCGTAAGTTCCGCAGTAACCACGAATGGTTACATTGCTGTCAATTGCATCGGTTCCGACAGATTTCAGACCTGTTCCGATAGTTATTTCTGTAAGGCTTTCGCAGTTGTCAAAGGCATAGTCACCTATGTATTCGACATCATCGTTGATTGTCACACTGCTGATTTGGGCTTGAGAAAAGACGCCGTTATTGGCAAAAGCTGAATTTGCAATAAGCCTTATTCCGTCAGGGACTTCAACCTCTGTATCATTTCCGGTATATAAATAAAGTATGTAGTCATCAATTACGGCAAAGCCGGTATCGGTGTTTTCAAGCATATTTGTTTCAAATACTGTATTTGAAAAAGCAAGATCGCCCATATATGTAATATTATCATGCAGCGTCACATCTGAAAGTGTAAGACAGTTTCCGAATGCAAGGGAGCCTATGCTTGTGATTGTATCAGGAATAGTGACACTTGTAATTTCAGTTCCAAAAAATCCATACTTTAATATGCCTGTAACAGTCATGTCATCAAGTGTATCAGGAAGGACAACATCTCCGCTGACACCATTTTCTTCATATTGGCTTGCAGCAATTGATATTGTACCGTCATCATTTATCAGATATTTATATCTTGGGTCATCAGAGGAAATAATGAAATTTTCGTTTGCAAACATCTGAAGCCAAGGGGTTAGAGCTGTAAAAATAACAGTGACAACTGCGGTTATAATTATTTTTAGTTTTTTCATGATTTTTTCTCCTTTTTGGAAAATACAAAGATTTTGCTGAGTATATAGTTTGCAATCAGTATAATTACCTGACTTGCAAGAGTTACAATAAGCTCGCTGATTCCGAGCCATTCGTAGAACACGATAAAGATTATTTCCTCCATAATAAGTGTTGCAGCTCTTGCGCCGTAAAAGGAAATCATTACTTTGATAAATTCATTTTTTTGACTGGTTTCATTTTTGAATACATATTTTTTGTTTGTAAAGAAAGCAAATGTTACTGCGCAAATCCATGAAAATATTACCGCAGCAGTACTTTCCCAGAAAGGCTTCCCCGGTACTGCATAAAAAGCAGCAAGCTTTGTCACAATTGAAACAAGGGTTGTAAGTCCACCGAAAAAGAGGTACATAATAACCTCCTCATATTTATAATACAATGCCTGCATTTTTTTAGGAAGTATTCCCACACAGGTCTTTATAAGCTTTTCAAACATTTTTCTCTCCATTGTGTTTTTGGTATATATATTAATTGTTGCAATAAATGCTCCTCTATAAATGTAACATATTTCTGCAAAAATAACAAGGGATTTTAAGAAATTCTACATTTTGCATATTGATATTTTTTTATAAATGTGATAATATCTTATTAAGGCATTTTTGCTTTTAACTATTTTTGGGAGGACATATGGACAGTTCGATTATACCTAATATTATTATCATTATTATTCTGCTGGCTTTATCAGCGTTTTTTTCAGCCAGTGAAACAGCATTTTCAACAGTAAACAAAGCAAGACTTAAAAATTATGCCGGAAAGGGCAATAAAAAGGCGGTAAAGGCACTTAAAATTGCAAATGCCTTTGAAAAGGCGCTTACAGCTATTCTGATTGGCAATAATATTGTCAATATTCTTTCGACTTCTATAAGTACTGTGTTATTTACGCAGATGCTTGGTCCGGGTGGTGTGGGTGCTGCTACTGCTGTAATGACGGTTATGGTTCTTATTTTCGGTGAAATAACCCCGAAATCATTTGCCAAAAGTCATGCTGAGCAGTGTGCGCTTGCTTTTTCGGGACCGATATCGCTGATAATGATTATACTAAAACCGTTTGTATGGGTGTTTCAGTTTCTGCAGAATATATTTAAGCCCAAAAACGAGCAGCCAAGTGTTACGGAAGATGAACTTAAATACATAATTGACGAAATTCAGGAGCAGGGAGTACTTGAGGAACAGGAAAGCGAGCTTGTGCGCAGTGCCCTTGAATTTGATGAAATTACTGTTGATGAAATATTAATTCCGAGGGTTAATGTTACTGCAATTGAGAGGCATACTCCGTTTGAGGATATTAAAAATAAATTTCTTACAGAGATGTATTCAAGAATTCCGGTATATGAAAAAAATATTGATAATATAGTAGGCGTTATCACTAATAAAAGCTTTTTCCGTCTTATGAGCGAGGGAAAGAAGGATATTTCGGAAATCATTCAGGATATTATTCATATTTCTGATTTAAAGCTTATAAGTGAGGCTTTAAAGGAAATGCAGAAAAACAAGATGCATATGGCGGTTGTTCTTGACCAGTACGGCGGAACAAAGGGCATTGTAACAATAGAGGATATTATCGAGGAGCTTGTGGGAGAAATATACGACGAGGATGACGAGGTTATCCCAAGCTTTGTAAAGCTTGGTGATGACAAATATGAGGTGACAGGTGACTTCAGTATAAGCGATATGCTTGAAAAGTTTGATTTGCCTGAGGAATACATTGAAAGTCAGGTGAACTCAGTGGGAGGACTTGTTACAGAACTCCTCGGACATATTGCAAAGGTTGGGGAAACTGCAGAATGCGGAATGTTTAAAATGACTGTTGTTTCAGCAGATGAGCAGAAAATAAACAAGATTCATCTTGAGGTTTTAAAAACTGAGGATGATGAGGATGAGTAAAATGATTAATGCTGTTATTTGTCTGCTGATATTATTTTCTTCCAGTGGTTGCCAGAAGTCATATACGAGCGGTTACCAGAAGTCATATACGGTGGGTGAATTTTCATACACCGAGGACGCATTGCAATATACCGAAGATATTCCCGGAGTTGAACTTTCCGGTTTTAAAAACACTATGCCTTGTGAGTTGAATTCAGCAGAAGAAGCGGTTGAGCTTGCAAAAAATGAAGTTACAGTGGGATATAATCAGATTTCGGTTTGCTATGATGAGTCTGAAAAGGTATGGGCAGTATTATTTTATACCAGTAATATGGCCGGCGGCTGTCAGACTGTATATATAGACAATAATGGCATTACCCTTATGTGTGTATATGGTGAATAAAAGATGAAGATGAATAATAAAAAAGCTGCAATTATAACGGTTTTCTTTTCACTGATGCTTATTGTTGGTGCAAGTCCACGTATGTATCGGGTAAGTGAATTTTCCTACGCCGGTGATTATGATGTGTTTAATTCATGGGCAAAATTTTCGGGCTTTAACAATACATCTTTGTGTAAGGTTGAGTCAGCCGGAAAGGCTGTGGAGCTGGCAAAGAATGAGGTTACAGTCTGGTATAACCGCATTAATGTAAGCTATGATGAAACTGAAAAAGTGTGGAGAGTGACCTTTTATATGGAGGAATACATTGGTGGTACCCAGCATGTTTATTTAAACGAAAATGGCATAACGCTTATGCGTGTGAACAGCTAAGGCAACACGGTACAAAAATTGCACTGTGTTGCCTTAAATGATAGAAATGCTTTTCGTCAGAGGAGAAGTTTATATTTACCGCATTTTGTACTGCAAAGGCAAGCAAAAATGCTTTGCAAAAAACTTTAAATTGCTTTTTATCGACTTGAAGCTTTTATGAATTCATGAATATAAATTTGTTTTTTGTCTGAAGGGTACATTTTATTATGTACCCTTATATTACATGCAAGTGATTTTATATATATGGAATTTATGGCGTTGGCATATCAAGAGCAATTAAAACGGCAATCAGACCGATGTATGCAACATAGACCAGAACTGTAAGTGCTATACTTACAATGCTCCAGATAAGGTATCTTTTGCATGCCACAGGTGTTTTTTTGTGCTCTGCAAGATAGATGACAATTCCAAAAATAGGAATAAAAAATGAAAGAATACTGAATCCGGGATTAGGTTTGTCAATGATATTCTGTGCTTGTGATGTCTGTACAGGTGTGTTGTTTGTGCTTTCGGAGTTATGCGAGGCACCGTTTTGCCCAACAGCGTTAAATGCTGCATCATAGGCAGCCTTGTTTGCAATGCATCCGCATTTTGTACAGATAACAGCTTTGTTGTCAAGCTCATTTCCGCAATGTGTACAATACATATTATTTCCTCCTGAAAAATATTAAACAGCAAGGGTGAATTGTGCTGTTTAATTTGTTGTAATAAGACATATTTAATATTATTCTATTTTAGCATATATCGTAGAATATGTCAATTTATAAAAGATTATAATGTTTTTTTAAAAAACTCTTGAAAAGCAGTGGAAAATCTGATATAATAAATTGTGTATGTAAATTCATGCATCTAAAAAAATGAAAAGAGGAATGTAAATGCCTGCTAATATTGTTGTCGGAACTCAGTGGGGCGATGAGGGTAAGGGAAAAATAATTGACATACTCGCTTCACGTGCAGATGTTGTTGTTCGTTCACAGGGCGGTAATAATGCCGGACATACTGTTGTAAACAACGGCGAGGTTTATAAGCTTCACTTAATCCCATCGGGAATTCTTTATCCGGACAAGCTTTGTCTTATCGGTGCCGGTGTAGTTCTTGATCCAAAGGATTTTACAGGTGAGCTTAATTCTCTTCACGAAAGAGGAATTTCAACAGATAATCTTAAAATAGATCCAAGAGCACATGTTGTTATGCCATGGCATATTATTCTTGACGGACTTTCAGAACAGTTCAGAGGCAATTCTGATATCGGTACTACAAAAAGAGGTATCGGCCCTACATACATGGATAAATATGAGCGTTGCGGCATCAGAATGTACGACCTTGTAAATCCTGAAGTTTTTGCAGAGAAGGTTCGTTCTACAGGAAAGCTTAAAAATAAAATTATTACTGAGGTTTACGGCGGAGAAGCTGTGGACATTGAAGCGATAATTGAGGAATACAATGAATACGGCAGAATTTTAAAGCCGTATGTTGACGATGTTTCGGTTCTTACCTTTGATGCTGACAAGGCAGGTAAGACCATCATGTTTGAAGGTGCTCAGGCAACTCTCCTTGATATTGATTTCGGAACATATCCTTATGTTACATCATCACATCCGCTTTCGGCAGGTGTATGTGTAGGTACAGGCGTAGGTCCGAGAATGATTTCAAATATTATCGGTGTTGCAAAGGCTTATACAACAAGAGTCGGCAAAGGACCTTTCCCGACAGAGCTTGATGATGAAATCGGCGATAAAATCAGAGAAGTAGGCGGCGAATTCGGTACTACTACCGGCAGACCAAGAAGAACCGGTTGGTTTGATGCTGTAATTGTCAAGCATTCTGTAAGAGTAAATGGTCTTGACGGACTTGCTATCAACAAGCTTGATACACTTTGCGGTCTTGGAACACTTAAAATCTGTGTTGGTTACAAGATGCCTGACGGAACAGTTATCAACAACTTCCCGCCGACACTTGAACAGCTTGAAGGCTGCGAGCCTATTTACGAAGAAGCTGAAGGCTTTACAGAGGATATTACAGGCTGCAGAAGCTTCGAGGAACTCCCTGTATCATGCCAGAACTATATCAAAAAGCTTGAAGAGCTTTGCGGCTGTAAGGTTGCAATGATTGGTGTAGGTCCTGACAGAAGCCAGATTATTGAAAGATAATTTTAAAAATTATAAAATAATAAAGCCGCTTTAATGATGAATTGAAGCGGCTTTAACTTGTAATAATTCAGTTTTAATTTTTTGTGCCGGGAAATATAGTAAGGGGATACTTTTTTGAAAAGCATCCCCTTCCTTTTATACTCTTTCCTTAATAGCATGTTTTGCTTTGTTGACAATAACCTTATCATTTTCATAGGTAAGTATATTTACTGCATATCCTATATCAACCCACTTGATTTCCGCAATTTCTTCTTCCTGCGGAACATAGTCAAAGTTTTTGGCTTTTGCAAGGAAGTATACCACAACCTTGTGAGTGTCTTTTTTCGGAGAATATGATACAGTTTCCCTGAATGTCGGGTCTAAAATGACATCAATACCCGTTTCTTCCATAATCTCTCTCTTGGCGGTTTCAAGTTCTGTTTCATTTTCTTCGACATGCCCCTTTGGGAATGACCAGTGACCGCTGTTGATATGCTTGATAAGCAGTATTTCGATATTTCCGTGTGACCTGCGGTAAACTATTGCACCGCATGATTTCTCATGAAGCATTTTTTTATTCCTTTCCGAGTAGTTTTGACACGCTATAAGTTAAAATATTAACGAATCATATAGCACTGTCTGTATATTAATATCATTATAACACATTTTTTCAGCTTTGTCCATAAGTTTAATCAATAAATGTTTGACTATCTTAAATAATTGTTATATAATAAATAGTGATTCTATACATAAGAATATTACAGGAGAGAAAAATGAAAGATTTATTTACAGAACAGTCGGATGAATATTTAAATGATATTACAGAAATTAAAGGGGATAAGGATGCTTTTAATCCCTTTGATAATTTTACCGAAAACAGCGAATACAACGAAAGCTATACTGATATAGTTCCGGAAATTCAGCTTGGTGACTACAGACTTCCGGTTATTCCGTCTAAAAGCGAATCAGCAAGAATACGGCATTTTTATAATTCGGCGGGGGTTGGAATTATCATTCATTTTGCTTTGTCGTTTATTATTGCAAATATGCTCAATTTTATTGCCGCCGCTGTAATTATGCTTTTGAATGATGTAACCTTTTCGGAATTTATGAATGATAAAGGCGCTGTGATTCAGCATTATATAGATACAAGCTCAATTTCACCTGCCATTACTCTATTATCCTATCTTACGGCAAATCTGTTGGCATTTTTTATAGGACTTAAAATAGCGGGAATCAAGCCGAATTTATTGTTTAAAACATCGGAGCTTACATTTTTTAAGGTGTTGCAGTACTGCTTTATTGCAATTTTCCTGCAGTTTCTTGTGGGCAGGGTAATCAGTCGGCTTCAGATTGTCATGACCGGTGCTGATGTTCTGGGTACATCCACAAGCCTTACAACATACTATTCAACTAAATATGCAGTGCTGTCAATGCTATATACATGTGTGGTAGGTCCGATTACGGAGGAGCTCTTTTATCGCGGGTTTGTGCTCAAAGCTTTTTCAAGAGTAAGTCAGCGCTTCGGAATTATTATAAGTGCGCTTTTCTTTGGCTTGAGTCACGGAAATATTGCACAGTTTGTTCTTGCCTTTATAGTAGGAATATTCATGGGATATATTGACATCAAGCATAATTCGGTTTTACCGTCAATAATTGCTCATGTTGCAGTAAACAGCCTTGCAACATTGTCGGCTTTTGCAGGAAATTTCTGGGCAACAAATCAAATGTTATGGAATATACTTAATTATGCTGCAATGGCTCTGGCTGTGGCAGGTCTTGTGATGTTTATTATATTCTGCCGCAAAAATACCTTTCCAAGAGCAGATATACGTCAGCAGTTCAGGTGCGGTAATATTGCCGTAAAGTCAATAGGTGTTGTTATTGCGGCAATTATGTATATCAGTCTTACATTATATATAACTTTCAGATAATTATGGAGTATAAAGATAATATGAGTAAAACAGCTTTGATTACAGGCGGTTCAAGGGGGATTGGTGCAGCAATTGCCTTAAGGCTTGCAAAACGGGGATTTCTTACGGTTATAAATTATTTCAGTGATAATGAGTCGGCTGAAAAAATTGTAAGCCAGACAGGCGGATTTGCCATGCAGGCCGATGTTTCAGACATGACACAGGTCGAAAATATGATTAAAACAATAACTGAAAAAACAGGCGGTGTAGATGTTCTTGTAAACAACGCCGGAATCTCGGTTTCAGGACTTTTTACCGACATAACGCCGGAGGAGGAACAGCGTCTGTGGGGAATTAATGTAGGGGGAGTCTTTAACTGTACCAAATGCGTGATACCATATATGATAAATAAAAAACATGGCAAAATCATAAATATTTCTTCAATGTGGGGACAGGTAGGCGCATCCTGTGAGGTTCATTATTCGGCGTCAAAGGCGGCAGTTATCGGCTTTACCAAAGCACTCGCAATGGAACTGGGTCCGTCGGGAATTAATGTTAACTGCATAGCACCGGGGGTTATAATGACCGATATGAACGCCTGTCATACAGCTGAAACGCTGGAAGCTTTAAAGGATGAAACTCCCCTTCAGAGGCTTGGAACAGCAGAGGATGTTGCAGAGGCGGCAGCATTTCTTGCGTCTGAGGAAAGCTCGTTTATTACCGGACAGATTCTTGGCGTAAATGGTGGTTTTGTTGTCTGAAATTACAAATTTTAATGTTGTTATAATCACTAAATTTGTGTGATAGATTTGTGCAAGAATTATAGTCAGTGTAGAAGAAGTTGTAAAAAAATGACTAAAGTATAAAAAGCTATTGAAGTTTAATTCGGCTTGTGATAATATAAGTAGTGAAATAAAAGCAAATTTTTTTAAAAGAGAAAGTATGAGGGGTCAAATGAAAGAGAAATTATTAAAATTTGCAAATAAAGCCGTTGATTCGGTAAAAAGGCTGAATAATAAGCGCAATGAAAATACAGAACGCTTTAAGATGACGAACATTCTGCTTACTGTTTTATTTCCGGTTTTTATTGTTTGTATGGCGGAAATCAACCAGCATAAGTATCTTTCGAAATTTGTTATTTTTTGTGCGGAAAGACCGACAGTTATGCTGTTTAATATATTTATGGCATCGCTTATTTTTGCCGGCTTGCTTCTGCTTTTCAAAAAAGCCTGGATTGCGGTGCTGATACAGTCCTTTGGTTATATGGCGCTTAGTATTACCGAGCTTTTCAAGTTCGGAACAAACGGAAATCATCTGATTATGACTGACATGAAGCTTGTAAGAAGCGTCAAAAGTCTGACATCATTTGCGTATATTAAAATAACGCCGATGCTTATTACATATGTGGCGATTGTAGTTTTGTATTTTGCAGCGGTTTTCTGGTTTAATCCGAAGCTTAAAATGAGTATTTTAAAGCGAATTGCTCCGGCAATTGCATGTCTTGCGGGATGTCTTTCGGTCATTCTTATTCCGGCAGTTTCCAAACCGGTTTACTCATTTTTTGACGTTGACCAGTCTGTTGCTGATAATGCGTTCAAGCTTAACGAGAAATTTGAAAACAACAGTTTTCTTGCGTTTTTCTGTCAGACAGCTTCAGAAAACCTTGCGAATAAGCTTCAGGCGCCTGAAAACTATAATGATAATACCGTTTCAACCATTATGAATGTTGAAGTTGAAGAAAAAGCATTTAAAGATACAAAGCCAAATGTTATTATGATTATGTCAGAAGCGTTTGCCGATTTCAGAAAATTTGAGGATCAGATTGACGTTGACTTCGCTAATACATATGACAGCTTTGACAATGTCGCTGCGCAGGGATACAAGGGAACAGCAATTGTTCCGACCTATGCAAGCTGGACAGTAAGAACGGAATTTGAACTTAATTTTGGTCTGCCGGTAAAATCACTGAACGATCCTAACATGCCGCAGAGAATGCTTCTTGACAGAGCACAGCCGACAATAGCTTCCTATTATAAGGATTGGGGTTATTCAACAGCTTATGTACATCCTTTTATGGGTTCATTCTACAGCAGACGCAGGGTTTATTCAAATTTCAGCTTTGACAAACTGATTTTTGATGAGGACTTTACAGTTCCTGTAAATTACTACGGAACATATATTGAGGACAAAACTGTTTTCAATCAGATTGAAAAGCTTATAAGTGAAACTGATGATCCGCTGTTTCTGCATACAACAACAATGCAGAATCACCAGCCATATGATCAGGGACTGAATCCTGATGATGAAATCGGAAATTATCTGCAGTGGATAGAACATTCGTTGAATGACTTTGAAACATTTATAGACAATGTAAACAAACTTGATGAACCGACAGTTGTTCTGATGATAGGAGATCATTATCCATCACTTAAGGGAGAAAACAGCATTTATGATCAGCTTGGTATAAATGGCGACAACTGCAGCGTTTTGTATGAGCAGCCGTATGTTGTATGGAGCAACTGTGAGCTTGATTACAGCAGCATGCCGGAGCAGGTGGTATCTACATTCTATCTGCCATATCTTATTATGGATTTGATTGATGCACCGCGTGATACATTCATTCAGGCAATGACAGACAAAATGGAAACAGTTCCTGTTTATTCAACAAACTACAATTCTGCCATTCCTGACGACAATGAGCTTGATGTACTGACATATGACAGAATTTTAGGTGATATTATATCTTCAAATGCTATTCCGGATGAGCTTTACGAAACTGCCGAGGAAGCAGAGGAAGAATAAAATTTAAGGACGCTTTGCAGCGTCCTTTTTGAAAACGAAAGGAAATTAACATGAAAGAAATAAAAATCGGTACAATAGGTACAGCAGAAACAATTGTTTCAAAGGAAAACATGGCAGTTACTGTCGGAAGCGGTTCGCTTGAGGTTTTTTCAACCCCTATGATGACAGCGCTTATGGAAAAGGCTGCATGTAATGCAATTGCAGATTTTCTTGAAGGCGATGAAACAACAGTTGGTACAAAGCTTGATATAAGTCATGACAGTGCAACGCCTGCCGGAATGACTGTAAAAGCAACAGCTGAGGTTATCGAAGTTAACGGACGTGAGATTGTTTATACCGTTAAAGCGGAGGACGAATGCGGCAGCATCGGAAAGGGACTTCATAAAAGATTTCTTGTTTTTTCAGAAAAGTTTATGAGCAGAACAAACTCAAAAAAATAATTAAAGCCGGAATTGAATATTATGCGGGAATGGGCGACTATATGTCGCCTGTTTTTGTTTGGTGGAAAAGTGATTATAGAAGAAAAGTTATATTTTTCTTTCTAACTTAAATTAGTATTCGTACTTTCTTGCTTGTGCAAGAAAGATACCAAAGAACACACAAACTTTCTTATAAAAAGAAAGTTTGAACAAAGAAAATCTAAGCGTCAAAATTTAAAATATAATCATACTGTTTCCCATTAAAAGAACTACCATACCCGCTAAAAAGCAAACTGTTGCAGATAGTCTGCATAAAACGCAGTTCTCCCCACAAATTAAGCTATAGCTTGAGGAAGCTTGAAGTTTCGAACTTACAAATTCTATTTTAATTGCAACCATCTATAAATGGACTTTTGATTTTGTAATTATGAAGTTGCCAAGTACAAGGAAACATTATTATTTAAGTGACAAATTCATGCATAGAATTTTTTCTTTTTGGTCAAGCTTTTTCTGTTTCGAAGAAAAGAAAAAGCTTGTGCATTTCTTTGGTTCATTTCTTTGTGCAAACAAAGAAATGAACAGAAAGTATAAAAGATAAATTAAAATTTACTTCCCAAAATTAAACGAGCAACCATAGATTGCCCGCTTATTTTAAAACTATATTATATTTTTAGCCCTGTTACCTCACGGAACTTGTCAGCGGCTTTTTTGTTGTAGACATCATAATCGATGTTCATTGCCGGAATAGAGCCGCCTGCAAACAGCATCATACCATCAAGGATGCCGCCGCTTGTATCAGGAACAAGAAGTCCTCCGTTTTCCTGCATAAAACCCCTCGGACCTTCAACGTCGGTCGCAAATACAGGAATACCCAGTGTGTCAGCCTCTAAAAGTACAAGACCAAGACCTTCATATCTTGAAGGAAGCATGAACAGGTTGCATTTTTTTAGTACAGGCATAGGATTCTGCATGGATTTTATGACAATTATTTCGGCATTGCTTTTGTTTGCATATTCAAGGGTTTCTTCGTAAAGCTCACCCCTGCCGCCGATGATTATAAGAACGCTTTGCGGATAGGTGTCACAGAATCGCTCAAATGTTTTCATAAGCCTCATATGTGCCTTTTCCGGAGAAAATCTTCCTATTGTGATAAGCTTCATTTTATCAGACGCAAGTACTGCTTCAAGCTCTGCCGCAGTGACATTGCTCTGGGTTTCTGTCTGAAACTCAACAGGAAAATCTGCTCTTGTCAGAACACTTCTGTAATCATGACAATTTGGTACAACAGCAAAGTTTTCACCCTGAGTCTTGCTGATTGTCATGGCAGAACGGCGCATGTCCTCGGTTACAAGGGCAACCGTTGTAAATTCTCTGTAGGCATTCTGCAGAGTCAGCAGATGCTGGTTGTGGCGAAGCTTTATTTCCTCGGGCATATTGTTATGAACATAGATTACATTTCTGCCCTCAAAGGAACGGAAAAGGTTTATCATGCCATATTCATAGCCGGTGAAATGCACGGCACATTCTGTCGGAATACATCCGAAAATACGCTGCCATTCTCTTTTGTACAGACGGTCGATGCGTTTCTTGACAAATTTCCCTGTGGAATTTCTTTTAAAATAAAGATAATAGCATATAAGCTCGCTTAATGTAAACTGCGATTTTCCTCTGATTGGGAGAATATCCACAAGTCGGCGCAGCTTTTCGGGGTCTATGGAGCTTTCGTCTATAGAGTCGCTGCGAAATGTTATACAGCATTTTTTTACCTCATCCTCATCAAGCTCTGAGAGGAGATTGAGCAGGGAGGTTGTAAGACCGTTCTGCTTGAGAGAGCCAGAGTAGATAATAGTCCTCTTTTCGCCGTCATAAACTGATTTGCCATCAGGAACAAGTCCGTTGAGCACAGCAAAAACAGAATTTTTGTCCTCAAGAAGCAATCCGGTGTATACACCGTGAAGCTGATAGGTCTGCGCAAATTCATTTGCATTTTCGCAGACAATATAGTCAGAGCACAGATAAGAATGTCTTGCTCTGTCAAAGCTGCAGTTATGAGTGAACTTGCCAAAGGAAATAACCTTCTGTTCCGGCTTCTTTATAAAATATTCGGGCAGAACATCATCGGTTAAAATGTATTCACAGCTGCAGAGATTTTTCATCGTTTCATTTCTTATGGCAGACGGAATTGAAATATTCTCACAGTTGCCGCATATAAGAACAGATGATTTATTAACAGGATTGTTTAAAGCTCTGACATATCGGCTTTGCTTTAAAGCTGATGAAACAGCTTTTTTTATAGCTTGTATGTTCAAAATAGTTCTCCTTTTTACGGTTTTAAGGATGGTTGCCTTAAACACATTATAAACCCCAAAATGAAATTTGTCAACTTTTTCTATTTTTTCATGTTTTTTCAGCATGGATTTGGTGGATTTTTTATTGTAAGACAAAGGCACTTATCTGTGTTGACAAATTATAAAAATTTGAGTATAATAAAGTATGATGATGGTTATATTAATTTAAAGACGTAGCAGTCAGAGTAGTTTTTTTGCAGCACAGTGCAGAGAGCCTTGTATTGGTGGGAACAGGGCAGGTGCGGATAAAATGAAGTGCGGCTGTCAGTTCAGGACAGGAACAGGATTTTCCCAAGTATTGTTTTGCGTCTGGTCTGCGTTAAAGGCTTTCAAGTTATAAATCGGAGTGGAACCGCGGAAATTTCGCCTCCCGAAAGAATAAGTACTGTTCTTTCGGGAGTTTTTGTTTATTTAAGAGGTGAGAAGCGTGTTTAAGAGATTAAAGGAAGATATTGCCCTTGTCAAGGAACGTGATCCGGCGGCAAGAAACGCATTTGAAATATGGTTAACCTATTCGGGGCTTCATGCTGTTCACAGTTACCGTCATGCCCACTGGTTCTATAAGCATAAAATGTTTACGATTGCAAGAATAATTTCGCAGTTTGCAAGATTTCGTACAGGGATTGAAATTCATCCGGGTGCAAAAATCGGGAAAGGGCTTTTTATCGACCACGGAATGGGTGTTGTAATCGGTGAGACTGCCGAAATCGGTGACAACTGTCTTATTTATCAGGGGGTGACTCTTGGCGGTACCGGCAAGGATAAGGGAAAACGTCATCCGACCCTTGGGGATAATGTTATGGTCGGGGCAGGAGCAAAGGTTCTTGGACCGTTTAAAATAGGAAATAATGTGAAGATTGCTGCGAATGCTGTTGTTCTGGAGCCGGTTCCGGATAACTGTACGGCGGCCGGCATTCCGGCAAGAATTGTAAGGAACAATGGTACTAAGGTGGTTAAGGAGCTTGACCAGGTTCATATTCCTGACCCTGTTTCACAGGAAATGTGCTCAATTCATGTTGAAATGCAGCAGCTCCGCAAAAAAATCGAGGAGCTTGAAAAAAATGCAGAAAAATAAATTTCCGAAAATTCACATAGGAATGAGAATATGGAAAACCTTTATAGCGGCGCTCATATGTGCAATTACCGGTATGATTTTTAATGCGGAGCCGTTTTACAGTATGATTGCCGCTATACTCTGCATGCAGGTAAGTGTCAGTGAAAGCATAAAAAAAGGTGTCACAAGACTTGTTGGAACGCTTATCGGAGGTGTTTTTGCAGTCTTTATACTGCTTCTTATTGATTTTACACCCCTTGAACCATTTTCATGGCTTTACTATATCATTATTTCATTTTGTGTTGTACCCCTTATTTACACAAATGTGGTACTGGGACAGGAGGCAAGCTCCTATATAACATGTGTTGTATTTCTTAGTATAGTACTGTCGCATCTTGGTGAAGGGAATCATTATCTTTTTGCCCTTTCACGTATGCTTGAAACGGCGTTCGGGATTGTTGTTGCAATAGCAGTTAATAAATTAATTAAAAATAATAAAACAGAAGGGAATTGATATTATGAAAATATACAATACTTTAACAGGACAGAAGGAAGAATTTAAGCCTATAAACGAAGGAAAAGCAGGCATTTATGTCTGCGGTCCTACTGTTTATAATTTCATTCATATCGGCAACGCAAGACCTATATGTGTTTTTGATGTTTTCAGAAGATACCTTGAATTCAAGGGAATGGACGTAAAATTCATCCAGAACTATACTGATGTAAACGATAAAATTATAAAGCAGGCAGAGCTGGAAAACTCAACACCTGAAGAAACTGCGCTGAAGTATATAAGAGAATATGAAACTGATGCAAAGGGGCTTAATGTCCGTAGTGCTGATATACATCCTAAGGTGTCGGAATATATGGATAAAATTATAGATATGATTAAAACCCTTGTTGAAAAAGGCTATGCCTATGAGTCAAACGGTGATGTATATTACCGTACAAGAAAGTTTGACGGCTATGGAAAGCTTTCAAAGCAGTCAATTGATGACCTTATTGCCGGTGCGAGAGTTGAGGTTAACGACATCAAGGAAGACCCTCTTGATTTTGCACTCTGGAAGTCGGCAGGTGAGGATGAACAGCACTGGAAATCACCATGGGGTAATGGCAGACCAGGCTGGCATATAGAATGCTCTGCAATGGCAAAGGACTGCATAGGTGATACTATTGATATTCATTGCGGCGGCAAGGACCTTGTTTTCCCACATCATGAAAATGAAATTGCACAGTCCGAGGCGGCAACAGGCAAAATATTTGCAAACTACTGGATGCATAACGGACATATAAATATTGATAACAAGAAAATGTCAAAATCTGCCGGCAACTTCTTTCTTACACGTGACGCAGCCGCAAAATACGGATATGAAACTATCAGGTACTTAATGATTCAGGCGCATTACAGAATGCCGATGAATTATACAGCAGAGCTTTTGGAGTCATGCAAGGCATCCCTTGAAAGACTTTATAACTGCCGTGAAAATCTTGATAAGGCAATAGCAAGAGCCAAGGACGGTGAAATTACAGCCCAGGCGAATGAAATATTTGAAAAAAGAATGCAGCAGTTTATTGATGTAATGGATGACGACCTCAATACAGCAGACGGACTTACAGCTGTTTTCGAGCTTGTACGTGACCTTAACATCATGATTGCTGAAGCAGACACTTCAAAGCAGCAGCTTTTAAAGGGTGCTGAGATATTTGATAAGCTTACAGGTGTTCTTGGTATCTTATACAACAGAAAACAGGAGGAAGAAATTCCGTCTGAGGTTATGGAGCTTGTACAGCAGAGACAGGAAGCAAGAAAGGCTAAGGATTTTGCTCTTGCAGATGAAATAAGGGATAAAATTGCAGCGCTTGGATACACAGTCAAGGAAACAAGACAGGGAACAGAAATCACAAAGAACTGAGGAAACTGAAAATGAAAAGTATGAGATTTAAATATCTGATAATGGGACTGTTTATATGTGCGGCAGTAAGCTTTGCAGGGGTTTCCTGCATGCAGTATTTTTCCAGTCAGACAAGCAGCTATATTGATATGAGTACCCTTGAGCTTGTGCAGAAGAATGCTCCGAAGGACGGTGATATGACTGCTACAATAAAAACAAACCTGGGAGATATAAAATGCGTGCTTTATCCTGAATATGCACCGGAAACGGTTGAGCATTTTACAGCACTTGCAGACAGCGGTTATTATGACAATACCTATGTGTTCAATTCTGAGCCGGGAGTTTATTTCAGTGCAGGAAGTCCGCTGAAAAACGGTGACCTTGATGAAAACAGGCAGGAGGGCACAGAGGAATGGGAGCAGGAAATACATCAGAATCTATGGCCGTTCACAGGTGCGCTTTGTAGCCTTTCAACAGGTGAGGAGGGCGGAATCTGGAAAAAGATTACCGGCGACACAAAGGTTATGAACGGAAGCCGCTTCGCAGTGCTCAACAGCAGTGAGTTTGATGATGAGTTAAAGCAGCAGCTGCTGGAATCGGATGAAAATACTACCCTTGCTGAGGCTTTTATTGAACTTGGGGGCGTTCCTGCGCTTTCACAGAAAATAACCGTTTTCGGTCAGACATATGAAGGCTTTGATATTATCGAGAAGCTTGTGTCTCTTGAAACAATCACAACTGATGAAGGGCTGAAAAGTCCGGTAGAGGATATAATGATAGAGACAATTGAAATCGGAACATACAGCAGTAAGGAAGCGGCTGAATGAGTGATCTGGCAAAAAACGAACAAGTGTTCTGTGTAAAAATAACAATACCTGGCAGAAATACACTTTTGAAATTAGTTTAATATCAACTAATCAAAATAATGTTTGACCTATAGGACTTTACAAAATGCTTTTGAGAGGGTATAATAATAAAGTTAGGTATTATGTGGGTATGAATAACAAAAAATACTCGAGGTGTAAAAACTATGATTAATATTAAAAAGATATTTGCAACAGCAGTATGCTGTGTTTTCTGTACAGTTGCGGCAACAGCCTGCGGCGAGGATGGGAAAAGCGGAAGTGCTTCTGAAAAGGGCAAAGAAGCGAGCGGAATTGTAAACTATATCGCTCCTGAAAAGGGCGATGAAGTTATCGTAATGACAATCAAGGACAGAGGCGATGTTAAAATAAAGCTCTTTGAAGATGAAGCAGAAAAGGGTGTTGAAAATTTCGTTGGTCTTGCAAAGGATGGTTATTATGATGGACTTACATTCCACCGTGTAATCAATGAATTTATGATTCAGGGCGGTGACCCTCTCGGAAATGGAACAGGCGGCGAATCAATCTGGGGCGATAAGTTTGAAGGCGGTACTTCTGAAAATGCTATTCACCTTCGTGGTGCAATCGCTTATGCCAATAGTGGCGCTACTTCAACAAACGGAAGCCAGTTCTATATTGTAACCGGTGAAGACCTTACAGAAGAAATGTTTGAGCTTTATGCAGCAAACGGTTATACATTTACTGATGATGCTAAGAAGCTTTACATGGAAAACGGCGGTACACCTTTCCTTGACGGCGGTTATACAGTATTTGGTCAGGTTTATGATGGTCTTGATATTGTTATGGATATTCAGACTACTGCAACTGACGAAAATGACAAGCCGGTTGAGGATGTTATAATCGAAAAGGTTACTGTTGAAGAATATGACGGTGAAGACCTGAAGTTCTACATGAGCGATTACGAATAATAGATAAAATATAAAGAAAAAACATAAGAAGAAATTTATCCGCTTCGATTATGAGGATTTATACGGAAATGATTTATTTCTTTAAAATTAAAGGATAATTTTCCGAAACGGGTAAATAATAAAAAACGAGTGAAGAAAAAGAAATAAAGATATTTAAAATGGGAGTTATATTAATTTCTGAATAATATCTTGCCTGGGAGAGAAGATTTTGGAAAAATTTGTTGTTAAGGGCGGTCGCTGTCTGCACGGCGAAGTAGTTATAAGCGGTGCGAAAAATGCTGCGGTTGGAATTATTCCGGCTGTATTGCTGTCTGACGAACCCTGTATACTTGAAAATGTTCCTGATATCAGTGACGTTTCAATAAGTCTTAGAATACTGCACGAAATGGGCGCAAAGGTTCAGACTCTGAGCCGTGACACATTCCGTATTGATGCAAGCTGCGTAAATAATTTCTGCGTTCCTTATGAGAGCGCAAGACAGATGAGAGCATCCTACTATTTTTTAGGAGCGCTTCTTGGAAAGTTCAATAAGGCAAGAGTTTCCATGCCGGGTGGATGTCCGCTTGGAGACAGACCTATTGACCAGCATCTCAAAGCCTTTTCGGCGCTTGGGGCAAAATGCAATCTTGACCACGGAATGATTGATGTTTCAGCGGAGCATTTAAGAGGTAACCAGATTTATCTTGATGTGGTTTCAGTTGGTGCAACAATGAATGCCATGCTTGCTGCTGTAAAGGCGGAAGGGCTCAGCATAATAGAAAATGCCGCAAAGGAACCGCATATAGTTGACCTTGCAAACTTCCTGAACTCCATGGGTGCAGATATCATGGGTGCAGGTACTGACGTAATTAAGGTCAGAGGTGTAAAATATCTTCGCGGAACTACTTATTCTGTAATTCCTGACCAGATAGAAGCAGGTACATTTATGGTTGCAGCTGCTGCAACAGGCGGAGATGTTCTTATAAAGAATGTTATTCCGAAGCACCTTGAATCCATTACAAATAAGCTTGAGAAAATCGGTGTTAATGTTGAGGAATTTGATGACAGCGTAAGAGTATGGGTTGACGGCCCGCTTGTCAAGACAAATATCAAGACTATGCCTCATCCGGGATTCCCGACAGATATGCAGCCGCAGATGGCAACACTGTTAACCCTTGCGGAAGGTACAAGCATTATTACCGAGGGCGTATGGGAACAGCGCTTCCGTTATGTTGATGAACTTAGAAGAATGGGTGCGGATATATCGGTTGACGGAAAGGTTGCCGTTGTAGAAGGAACAGGCAGTCTGCAGGGGGCTCCTGTAAAAGCCTGTGATTTAAGAGCGGGTGCCGCACTTATTATAGCCGGACTTGCTGCTTCGGGTGTTACTGAGGTTGAGGATATTCACCATATCGAAAGAGGATATGATAATCTTGATAAAAAGCTTCAGGCGCTTGGCGCGGATATTGTTAAAAAGCATTTTCCGGGCGGTTCGGTAAAAAAAGCAATATAACAAATTATGGGGCTGTATATACAGCCTCTCTTTGTATACGCATAAACTGATGTCTGAATTACTGCCGGCATAAATCAGATGAACATGTATAAATTTCGGGTAAAGGGATTTTTTAAAAATCGGGAGTGATAACAAATGGCGAGGATTTATCCTCTGTTCAGTTCAAGTAAAGCAAACTCCACCTTTATAGGTGACATAAAGGGTGGAATACTCATAGACGCAGGAGCTTCTTTTAAAAGATTATCAGAAGCAATGCTAAGAAGTGAGCTTTCGGTTTCTTCAATAAAAGGAGTTTTTATAACCCACAGTCACTCGGATCATGTCAAAGGGCTTAAAATGCTCACAGGGAAAACGGGAATTCCGGTTTTCGGACAAAGGGAAACTCTCGAGGAACTGCTGCGAAAGGACTGTATTTCACCGGATTCAGCTGTTTATGAGCTTGATGGTGCAGCTGTATCGGCAGACATTGAGGTTACCTGTTTTGATACTCCTCATGACACTGTAAGAAGCTGCGGCTACAGAATAAAGACACCGGACGGCAGAAGCTGTGGGGTTTGTACCGACCTTGGGCATGTGACAGATACGGTAAGAAAGAATTTATCGGGGTGCGACCTTGTGCTTTTAGAGTCGAATTATGACGAAAAACTGCTGAGGAACGGGCCGTATCCGTTGTATTTAAAGGAACGTATACGTTCGGATCATGGTCATCTGTCAAATACAGACTGTGCAGAATATGCAGCAGAACTGATAAGAAATGGTACAACACGTATTATTTTAGGACATCTGAGTCAGGAAAACAATACACCTTACATAGCCGAAAAGACAAATGTATCCGGACTTTCGGAGTTTGTCAGAAACCGTGATTATATACTTGATGTTGCGCCTGTTGAAACGACAGGAAAAATGGTGGTGTTTTAATGCTGAATGTGAAAATAATAACAGTCGGGAAACTGAAAGAAAAATATTTAAGGGATGCATGCGATGAATATCTCAAGCGACTGAAAAGATTTGGTAATGTAAGTGTTACCGAGCTTGATGAGTCAAGGCTTTCGGATAACCCATCGGAAAAGGAAATTGAAAATGCGCTTAATAATGAAGCGGAAAGTATTCTCAAGCATGCGTCAGGGTATATTATTCCCATGTGTATTGAGGGAAAACAGCTGTCAAGCGTGAAGCTTGCCGAAAAAATAGCGGAAATTCCTGTTCGTGGACAAAGTACGGTTTCCTTTATTATAGGCAGTTCCTTCGGGCTTTCGGATAAAGTAAAGCAAAAGGCGGATTTTAAGCTTTCAATGTCGGAAATGACATTTCCGCATCAGCTTGCAAGGGTTATGCTGCTTGAACAGATATACAGGTCATTTCAGATTAACGGCGGCGGAAAGTACCACAAATAACATTGCATTGAAAATTTTATTTATTTTTTGATTTTACTTGAAAAATATCTTGAAATATGGTATAATGTTATTTTGAGATATGAGATAATAAAGGGAGTTTATTAATGATAGGGTTTTATAATTATACTGTAATACTTACATATATAGGTCTTGCATCTGCTGTGACAGGAATATATTTTGCAATGGAAGGAAAATATGTGATTGTTTCCGTTATTGCGCTTCTTGTTGCAGGTCTTTGCGATATGTTTGACGGTAAGATTGCAAGAACCAAGAAAAACCGTACAGAGGCTGAAAAAAAGTTTGGAATACAGATAGATTCGCTTTGTGACCTCATTTGTTTTGGCTTTTTGCCGGGTGCTATCGGCTGGGCAGTTGGAATGAGAGAAATATATCATTATTTTATTCTTGTTTTATTTACTCTTTCAGCTGTTGTACGCCTTGCATACTTTAATGTTATGGAGGAAGAACGCCAGAAAAAAACAAAGGATGTCCGCAAGACTTATGAGGGGCTTCCTGTTACAAGCGTTGCACTTATTATGCCGCTTTTCTACGGCTTCAGAAAAAATATCGGGGAAGAATATTTTGCTGATGTTTATGCAGTTGTAATGCTTGTTGTTGGTATTGCTTTTATCACACGCTTTAAGGTAAAGAAGCCGCAGATGAAAACCATGCTGATTTTCGTCGGAATAGGTGCACTGGAGTTTTTGTGGCTGCTTTACAGATATAAATTCAGATAAAAGGAGAAGGTTTTGGAATACAAAGTTAAAGACAGAAAAGGAAATATTATCCCTACTGATGGAAGTCAGAAAAGTCTGCTTGATATTCTTTATAAAACTGCCGGCGGAAATATTGCATTAAAAGGACTTACATCACCTGTCGTTTCAAAAGCGGCAGGTGCATTCTGTAATAGTGCATTTTCAACGCAGATGATTCCGGCATTTATAAAGAAAGCAAACATTGACCTGACAGAATATGAACCGGCTTTTTACGGCTCTTATAATGAATTTTTCACACGAAAAATAAAATCTGAAGCAAGACCTGTTGATATGACGCCGGAAAATCTTGTGAGTCCCTGTGATTCAAAGCTGACTGTTTATAAAATCGATGAGGACAGTATCTTTGATATAAAAGGCGTGTCATATCATGTAGAGGAATTTTTAAGAAGCAGTAAGCTTGCACAAAAGTATAACGGCGGCTGGTTCTGTATTTTCAGACTTGAGGTTTCAGATTATCATCGGTATATGTATATTGACAATGGAGTAAAGTCGAGAAATGTACATATAAACGGTTTTTATCATACTGTAAATCCAGTTGCCCTTGAAAAGGCAGATATTTACAGGGAAAATACAAGAGAATTTACAGTTCTTCATACTGAAAACTTCGGAAAGGTAATTCATGCCGAAGTCGGCGCTATGCTGGTAGGTAGAATAAAAAATCATCATCGTGACAGGGGATACAGCTTCACACGAGGTGAAGAAAAGGGCATGTTTGAATTCGGCGGCTCGACGGTTGTGCTGATTTTCAAAAAGGATACCGTAAAATTTGATGATGATATAATTTCAAATACTCATGACGGTTTTGAAACTGTTGTTAAAATGGGTGAAAAAATCGGATGTAAATTAAAAGGAGAGTAAAATGGAAGAAAACAAGAAAAACAACAAATCACTGAAAATTGTCGTAATTATTATGGCAGTTGTGATTCTGGCACTTGGCGGTGTGCTTGTATGGGCGCTTACAAAGGATAAGGGAGAGGATACAGTCTCCGAATCATCTGTAGCGGAAACTACTACAGCAGTAACCACTCAGGCAGCAACCGAAGCTACAGAGGAAACTGTGGCGACAACACAGCATGTAAGTCCGGTTGAAACGGTCAGCTTTTCAATGGGAAGCGAGAAAAGTGAAATCAATGAAATACTTGATTATGACAACAACAAGACATACAAAGCCAATATGAGCGAATTTGTACGTCCCGGCGACAAGGTTGACTCATTTGTATTTGTCTTCTATGCAGAGGACGGTGTTTCAAATATCAGCAGCTACAAGGGTGCATGCGGTATTTCGGTTGATGAGACATGCTCTGCCGCAACAGACAAGGGCTGGTATCAGTCAGACAACTTTGAAATGGATGTAAACAGTGCTTATCTTGAGGTTAAATGGGATGTACCATCTGAAATCAAGGATTATGTAAATACAACCGAAACAGGCAGTATTGAAATAGGCTACTGGTGGGGCGGTCTGCAAAAGCTCAGACTTTCAAGCATTATATGCAATTACTCAACAACAGCTGAAATTCCTGTTGACGGAACAAAGACGATTGATGTAAACAAAACTCTTGCTTATGGCAGCGAATCGGAAAAAACAGTAAAGCTTCCTCTTTCAGATATGATTCCTGCTGACGGTATTCCTCAGTATTTTGAATTCAATGTTGAGGGCGGCACTGAAATGCAGAAGTATGCAGGTGCGTTCGGTATTTCTGTTGATGATTCATGCCCTGACAAGACAGACAAGGGCTGGTATCAGACAGGCAATATTGCGGTTATGACAAATTCCAACAACGCAACACTTTACTGGCTTGTTCCGGAGGAAATCAAGGAATATATCAAGGCAGACGGGGAAGTAATGCTGGGATACTGGTGGAGTCAGAATGACAGTGTCAATCTTAAAAATGTAACTGTCAAGTACAGCAGTGCATCAGCTCCGTCAGCAGCTGCCAATGCCGATGCGGATGCTGAACAGCCAAAGGAAAACAATTCTGTTTCAGCAGGCGGTAAATCTTCAATGGATATTGTCAAGGAAATGAAAATCGGATGGAATCTCGGAAATACCTTCGATTGCTATAATTACAAGGATTATGCAACAGACGGTGAAACGGCATGGGGCAATCCTAAGACTACAAAGCAGATGATTGACGCTGTTAAGGCGGCAGGCTTCAATGCGGTAAGAATTCCTGTAACCTGGGGCGAGCATATGAATGGCGATACAATTGATGAAGCATGGCTTTCTCGTGTAAATGAGGTTGTTGATTATGTTGTTGATAATGGAATGTATGCTATTATCAATGTTCATCATGATGACTATATATGGCTTCACCCTTCAAAGGCAGAAGAAGCAGCAGTGAAGGCAAAATATCTCAAAATATGGGAGCAGGTTGCAAACCGTTTCAAGGATTATGATGAGCACCTTCTTTTTGAGGGTCTTAACGAACCAAGAATAATGGGTATTCCTGAAGAATGGGGCAGCGGTACAGCGGAGGAAAGAGATGTAATTAACAATCTTATTGCGGCATTTGTTGAAACTGTAAGAAATTCAGGCGGAAACAACGCAACAAGAACACTTATCGTTACAGGTCATGCGGCGGCTATGGATGAAACAGCAATCAAGGCTATTAAAGTACCTGACGATGACCACGTTATTGTTTCAATTCATGCATATTCACCGTATAACTTCGCTCTTAACGACAATGGTACTTCAAGCTTTACAGATGCTGACAAGGCAGAGCTTGACAAGAATTTTGACCTTATAAAGTCAACATTTATCGACAAGGGCATACCGGCGATTATCGGAGAGTTCGGTTCTGTAAACAAGAATAATGATGACGACAGAGTAAGACACATGGAATATTACGTATCTGCGGCAAAGCAGAGAGGTATTACATGCTTTATATGGGACAATGGTGTTAAGGAGGGCGAAAGTGCTTTCGGACTTCTTGACAGAAAGAACCTGACATGGTACTTCAAAAATGTTGTTGACGCTGCAATGAGAGGCGTTAACTGATAGTTGAAAGCAGCCACTTCAAAGAGATTTGGAGTGGCTGCTTCAGCACATAATAGCTTCAATTTCTTCAAAATCAAGCTGGGGATGGAGTGCCATATTGATACCGGCTGCAAGCATTGCTGAGGCCTTTTCAATCAGCTTATCGATGTCTCTGGGAGTTACCATCATGTTCGGCAAGGAACGGTTTACAGGTGCATGAGTGTAGCTTCCGACAATTGTGTGCATGTCCACAACAGTTGGAATACCCACAGCAATGACCGGCACGCCGAGGGAGCTTTCTGACAGCTCGTGTCGTTTATTCTGAACTCCGCTTCCCGGAGAAATGCCCGTATCCGAAAACTGTATGGTTTTACCCAGTCTGTTTATATCGGAGCAGGCGAGAGCGTCAATTGCAATTATGCAGGAAGGCTTTGTCTTTTGGGCAACTGCACGAATAAGCTCAGCGGTTTCTATGCCGGTTTGTCCGAGTACACCGCCTGCTACTGTGCTGACGGAACGAAGTCCTGTGAGAAACTCATCCTCATCTTTAAGTTCCTGTTTCAGGTGTCTTGTTGCAAGAATCTGTGAGACGGCTTTCGGACCGAGTGCGTCAGGAGTAATATCACTGTTTCCGAGTCCGGCAACAAGTACGCTGCCATCTGATATAAGCGGAGAAAGCTCCTTTGCAAATTCGATGCACATGCTTCTGAAATCCTTTGAAATGCGATTGAAACCATCTCCCTCAAGGGTGATGTAGCGTCCCTTTTTTCTGCCGATTTGTCTGCCGCTTTTGTCACTGTGAATGGTAATATCGGTTACTCTGAACGATTTTCCTCTGTATGTCTGGGTGATTCCGTCAGTTATATTTCCTACACTTTCAACGGCAAGGTCTGTTCTTATGGACATTTTTGAACTCCTTTCGGCTTTATTTTTATTAAAATTATAAAAGTTGTGCATTATGCTTTAATTTAACCATGTTTTTTTAGCATATTATTTTGAAATTGCCTATTGCTTTTTTTATCGGAAAATGGTAAAATAATTATTAGTGTTGGTGCAGTAAATGCACAGCATAGATGATCATTACATCTGTGTTTTTAAGACAACGGTCGTGTCCGGTTTTTATAAACCAGCGTTGTTATTATTCTATGCTATTATTTCTGAATTATTAAGGCTTTTTATGGCAATAATAATTTCGGATATTTCAAATTGTCTCAGGGAGGTGCAACGAAATGCCAAACATTAAATCCGCAATGAAGAGAGTTAAGGTTAACAAGACAAAGGCTGCTGCTAACAAGTCAAGAAAGTCAAACCTTAAGACAGTCCTCAAGAATGCTGATGCAGCTTGCGTAAACAACGCAGCAGACAAGGCAGAAGCAATCAGAGTTGCTATAAAGAAGGTTGACCAGGCAGCTGCTAAGGGTCTTCTTCACAAGAATAAGGCAAGCAGAAAGAAAGCTCAGCTCGCAAAGAAGCTTAACGCTGCAGGCTAATCAAATCAGATTAATAATGTGTGTATGGCGTGTCATAATTGGCACGTCTTTTTCTTTTTATTTGACTTTTTAAATTGCTTATGATATAATCAGCTTGATAAAATTTTTAAGAACCTGTCTTCACAAGAAATATATTTGGATTTTTGAATATAATTTAGTCAATAACAAGGCGAAAAATCGCAGGCTTTTGAAAAAACAGCTTATCGGGAAGAAATATATTATACTTGTTTTGTTTAATATTATTCCTTTATGGATATACAGTTATTTTCAGATTTTAAATATGATTCAGTTTTGGGAGATATATTAAATGTTGTTTTTATTGGTATAAATTTATATTTTTCTTTCTGTTTATATTCCTTACTTTTCTTGCTTGCACAAGAAAAGTAGCAAAAGAATGCATACACTTTTTTCTTTTCTCGAAAAGAAAAAAGTCAACAAAAAAGAAAAAATTCCTTACATAAATTTGTTGCTTAAATAATAATGTTTCCCTGTACCTGTCAACTTCATAATTGTAAAATTAAAAGCCCATTTGCAGATGGATGCAATAAAAAAATAATTTGCAGGTTCATAATTTCAAGGCTTTCTCAAAATAAAAGCATTAAAAACATGGGTGGAATATGTCTGAAGTTGACTTTTAATTATGAGTTTGCTTATTATCAGTCAGACACTGCCTTTTACGGGGAAACAGTCTGAATTCATCCACAGTTTTA
>SVNU01000027.1 GCA_015066715.1 Ruminococcus sp.
CTTTTCAGGTTCTTCTTCAATATCAGAAAAAGGGATTTCAATATCAACTGCCATATATATCACCGCCTGTCCAAAGCATAATATTTCTTTCCGTTGTTTAACACCAGCATATGAATCTGTTCATCTTTTTTTAAATCCGAAAGTCTTGATGGTACAACAGGAGTTACAATAAGCTTTTCGTCATTAACTGCCCGAATCTTAACAGGACTTTCCGAAATTACTGTGCCGATTATAAGGTCAGTTCCGGACTGTGATATTTTCTGAAGCATTTCTTTTATACTTCCGGCTTTGTCCATAAATGCCTCCTTATTCATCTACAGAATTTAATTTCAATTTCATTATGTGACTGTTTTCTTTAAAGGTATGTGTATCCTCGTCCACCCAGAAACTACGGTTTATATTAAGTGGATCTATTTTTACATAAACACCGGTACCCGAAATAACGTCCGGAATACCAAATGCTTCTACGTCAAGACTTATTTCAGGTGTACTGATTTTTTTAAATGTTTCACCGATCTGTTCGGCAAGCTTTGCCTGTGAAATATCATCATCCTTTTTTTCAATATCCTGAAAGATACCGATTTTCATTTCAAGGCTTTCATTCTTTTTTACCGCATAAACAGTATCCTCGTCTGAAAGAATTTTAAGACGGGTTTTAATATCTTCAATACTTTTTTTGTAGTTGTACGAAATAATATTTCCGCCTGTTTCAAGAACCCATTGAAGAATATTTTCACGGCGTTTTAAAAGGCTTAAAACACCTTTTGAAGAACATACATAATATTTTGTGCCTGTTGCCTTGAAATCCTGTGAAACAGCATCAAGGATAGCGTCCCATGCAGTGGTTTTAGATTTTATCAGCTCCGGAATTTTGTAAGACGTTGCTGTCACCTCTGAATATTTAATGCCAAAGCGCTTGCATATATCTATAAAAATATCGTGTACGGTTTTATTTTCGTACACGAAAGTATCCTTATTGTTTGCAAGATAAATGCCATTGTCATAAGCGGTTATCGGCATTTTAAAACTTTCAGACTGCTGCTGTGACATTACAATACCACGAAACAATTCCTCACCCTTAAAGCTGAAAACAATGTGATCACCGTTTGTAACATCAATACCGCTTTTTACTTTTTCAGTATCCACAAGAGATACACTAAGCGTTCGTGCAGCAGAGCCTTTTCTGCCTTTCCATTTGATATTTTCGGCAAGCTCGGAAATATCATAGGCTTTGCTGTTTTTATATAAAATCAGGGATATATCAGCCATAATAAGCCTCCTTACGGCAATGTCAGTGTTTTGCCCTCGATGTCATTTGGGTTTGACCCGATAACCTTTTTATTTGCATCATATATTTTCGATTTGTAAGAGTCGTCACCGTAATATTTTTTTGCAATTTTATATAACGTGTCTCCCGATTTTGCAGTATAGGTTTTCGGTTTTTTCTGTGTATTTACTCTTGAGGTCTGATTTTTCGAAACATTTGCTTTTTTATTGTTTATGTTTATCTGCCTGACTCTGATTGCACGGTACTCCTTGAATGTAATTGAGTAATTGTACGAACCCACATCGCCGCCGCTTTGCGAATAAGAAAAGTCCTCGATTGTCATATACCGTACAATGTCGCATTTGGTTATATAAAGCCGTATGGGTATTTTTTCATTCATCCATGAGGATATGGCAGTAATGTAAAAATGAGGCATTAAAGGCTTCTGAACATTACAGCCCGGAAAATATGTTTTCGGAAAGAACGAGGAAAATGAAATTTTTACCGCTTTAGGATCAGAAATAACAGTTGCTTCGCCAAGACCGACAATTGTAAAACTGTCATTGTTTCCGCTCTTCTGAACCTTGAAGCTTTCAGGATTGACAGGAATCTGAAGCTTCATCCCGTCAGCTTCAAACCAGATTTGATAAGCATTAGATTTCATATGAATTATCACCCTCCTCGAAAATTTCCTGAGACAAAATATTCATAAGAACAGGCTTTAAGTAATCAAAAAGAATTTCCACAACCTCCTCTTTATTCATACCACCCTTAACATCAATGGCACCTTTTCCGTTTATATCAATGGAAAATTTATGTTCCGATGTATTTTCACTGTTGTTTTTAAACGCTTTTACAGGTGATTCGGGAAGAGAAACATTCAAGAAACCATCCGAATGGTTGTTAAGCATTCGGGCAGTTTCCGCAGCATTAAATATTCTTTCGCCGCCCTGAAGCATCACAAGCTCCGGACCCTCTTCACCAACAAGCTTCAGACCTGCTTCCGCATAAGATGTACCTGAAGCATATCCTTTTATATTCGCAATGGCTCCGCTTATAGCAACTGCGGTATTGGATACACTTGACCTTATGCCTCCGTTTAACGCCGATGAAATTCTTGACGATATACTTTCTGCTTCAAGCACAGCACTGTTACCGCTTTTTTTAAGTTCCGCAATATATCCGCTCATTGTAAGCTTTGCAGAAGCTGCCGCTTCGCTTTCAAGGCTCATATCATCAATGGCTTTTTCAAGGTCTGATTTTATATCATTGAGTTTTTCCGAAAATTCTTTTTCAATATCTGTCATGATTTCGGCAGTTTTATCCTTGGCTTCGGATAATCCGTCAAAGGTCTTGTTTAATTCATCAACCTTTGTTTTAGCTGCTTCGATATTCATATTACCAAGTTCCTGAGCAAAAGCAACAGCCTGACCGGGGTCAAGCTGCTTGAGAATATCATTGTTTACCCCAAGGTTTGATAATTCATCGAGTGCAGTTTTATACTGCTCAAAATAATCAATCTGACTTTCAAGATTACCAATGGCACTGTCAAGAGAAACAGTATCCTCAAGATTCATCGATGCTTCTTCAAATAACCCGAATAAACCGTCAAGGTCTGCTCTTATGGATGAATACGCCTCATCATATGCTTCGGCAAGCTTGGAGATTTCTTCCTGTTTGCGTGACCATACATCAGATACAGCTTTTTCTGAAGTTAGGACTTCGATTACGTCTTCTGCTGAATTCTTAACTTCATCAAATCCAAGCGCTGTGTTTTCTAAATCTTGTATAAATTTATCTGCACCCTCAGGATTTTCCATAACAGTAAAAGCATTATAAACTTGCTGTTCATAATCCGAAATCAAATCTTTTCCTTTTTTTAGTTTTTCTTCAAGTTCTAAATATTCCTGATAATCGACTTTTATCGGACTAATGTACGATGGATCTGAAGCAATTTTATTCAGTTCTTCTTCCCAAGTCTTGAAAATATTTTTATTTTTTTTATATTCTCTGTACTCATTAATATAATCATTTGTAAAATCACTGTCGGTTATAGAATTAGCTGCTGTCTGTTTTCTCTTTTCTTCACTTTCTTTTATTAAGATGTCAGTTACATTTTTAGGATTAAATCCGGTAAGTTCACCCGTATCATAATTAACCTTAATATCGCAATTGAAAGTATTGTTAAGATAGTCGGCATAATTTGACATCATATCAAGGTCGGCGTTTGTAAGCTGCGCCTTATCGGATAATGCTTCGAGTTGAGCAGTTGCAATAAGACCGCTTTGCCAGTCTTTGTCTATTTCATCCATTTTGTCGTTATATTCAACTGTGAATGAATCTAGAGCCTCTTTGCTTTCTGCAAGACGCTGTTCATAATCAGCAATAAAGCCTCCACCTTTTTCATACTGAGCATTGAGAGTATCAAGTTCAGCAGCAAGCGACTGTGCAGCTTGTGAATTTTCACCATACATATTGCAGACATTTTTGTAAGCAATTTCAGTATTTTCGATTTCTGTTCGACATTGACTAAGTGTTCCGTTATAATCCTCAATACTTTCCTGATTCGCTTCTAAAACCATTGCAAAAGTTGATATTGCTGTTATAACAGATGTAGCAACAGTTATTCCAAGAAATATTGGATTTTTACTCATCGCTGCTGTTAATTTTTCAACTGCCGGCTTTGCAACGTTAACTGCAAATGTAAACCCTCCTACTGCCAAGGCTGCTGTTCCTATAGCAACAGCTCCGGCAGTAATTGCCGCAATAACAGCTGGATTATTCTCTGTAAATTCCGTAAGCCATACAAGTGCACCTGTACCTGCATCAGCAAAATCGGCAACAACAGGATTAAGAACATCGCCAATTGCAATTTTAAGATTATTTGCGGCGTTTTTGGTAATATTAAGCCGGCTTTCAAGAGTTCCGTACCGAAGCTCCGCTTCTGTTGCAAGAGCAGTGTTTTCGTTCCAGGCATCACCTGCAAGCTTAATTGCACCGCTAAGACCTTCGCTGTTGCTTGCAAGAGCCTTTACAGCATTTGAAAGTCTGATTTCCGTAATGCCCATGTTTTCAAGTATTACCGTTGCAGTAGCGCCATTTCTTTCAACATCATTAAGTCCGTCAATGAATGAGTATAAAGCATTTGCGGCATTATCCTTAAATGCAGTCTGAAATTCTTCAGCTGTCATATTTGCAACCGATGCAAAATCGTCAAGGCTGTCATTACCTGTTTCCACAGCAACCTGAATTTCCGAAAGAAGTGTTGACATAGCACTGCCGCCGGCTTCTGCTTCTATGCCTACTGAAGATACCGCCGCAGAAAGACCCAATATCTCCGATTCTGTAAGTCCTGCAAGCGTTCCGGCTGAAGCCATTCTGGTTGCCATCGCCACAATATCAGCTTCTGTTGTTGCAAAATTGTTTCCCAAAGCAACAACAGTAGAACCGAGATTTTCATAATTTGTTTCGGACATTTTTGTTATGTTGCTGAATTTTGCAAGAGACGAAGCCGCTTCGTTTGAAGCCATGTTGGTTGTTTCATCAAGATTTATCATAACCTCAGTAAAATCGGTTATATATTTAGTCCCGATACCAAGCTGTCCGGCTGATTCTGCCACACTTGCAATTTCGGTTGTTGTCGAAGGAATATCAAGCGCCATCTGCTTTATATCATCACTTATAGCACTAAGCTCTGTTTCAGTACCATTAACAGTTTTATAAACACCTGTTATTGCGCTTTCATATTCAATAGCAGCTTTCGAACATTCTACAAAAGCATTCTTTATTCCGACAAGAACTCTTTCTACAGCAAGAGCTGTAAAAGCGCCCTCAAGCAGTTGGGCTGTACTTTCTCCCTGACTGCCGAGTTTATCACTTTCATTTGCGGCTTTCCGAGCTGCAAAGGCGTATTCCTCAGCCTGCTGTTCTGACCTGTTAAGAGCCTCGGCAACCTGTTTTTCTGCGGAAGCAGTTTTGGTTGCAGATGTATGAAGCTTTTCCTCTGCCTGCGCAGATTGTAATGCCGCCTGAGCGTTATCCTGCGCTGCATCGGCGGCTTTGTCTGCGGCTTCTGCCTTTTTTCTTAATGCTGCCGAAGCTTTTTCAAGTCTTTCAGTTTCCAGAAGTGCAGCAGAAGCTTTTTCCTTCATAGCCTCAATTGACTTTTTAGAAGCATTTTCGGATTTTGTTTCAGCTTCAATATCCTTTAATATTTCGTTGTAATGCCTTCTTGCCATTTCAGCCATGCGTTCAGTGGTATCAGCTTTAAGCTGTGCATTCTGAGCAGCTTTATGCATTTTTTCCGCTTCATCAGCCATAGCGTTTGCAAGAAGTCTTGATTGCGCTGCGGCACCGGATATATCACCCGACAGTTTTGAAAGTGAAGCCGATGCCTGGGCAGTTGTCCGGGATGTTTGAGTTATATGTGAATTTACTCTGACAAAATCATCTTCCATTCCGGCAATAACTCTTTTGCCATTTGTACCTATATTATTTAAAACTGAACTGACCTGATCGACCAGTTTAAAGGTAGCGTTCATAACATATCCCACTACAGCCTCACCCCACTTTTAAGCATAGCAAGCAATATTTCAATTTCTGTCCTGCAGGAGTCCTTCGTTTCACAAAGCTCTGATGCGATATAAAAAAGCTTTGTTCTATGCGGCATTTTGTCAAATTCCTCCATGCGAAGTCCATGACGCTGCCACAGAACATGCGCCCAATATTCGTAAGAACCCCGGCAGGAGATTAGTTTTTTGCTTCATCAAGCTCGTCAGACTCTTCCGGTTTTTCAAGAATACCAAGTGCTGTCATTACAGTTCTGAATACATAGTCATACTCACTCTGCTTTGAAAATACACAAAGTGGCATTTCCGTAATATCACAGCATTTGTAGAAGTCCATAAGCTCCTTATCCTTGAGATTTGGATATACAAGAGCCTCGGCAATAATATGACGAAAAGCCTTTCCTGTATCCGATTCGCTCTGGAATACAACTTCGCCGCCGTTAATATACGGACGTCCGGAATTATCAAATGCAATCTTTCGTGTGCGGTAGTTTTCATTGATTTTTCTGATTTTGTCCGCAGAAAGAACCTTGATTTCCATTTCAAGCGGATTGCCGTTTTCGTCTTTGAAGCTTTCAGGTGCAGGAGCCTTTACAATTTCTTCCTTGAGTTCTCTCATAAAATACGATAAATTCTTTTCCATTTTTAATATCCTCCATTAAAATAAATATTTGTTTTAGATTACGTCCTTTGCGTTAAAGGAAATAGAGTCTTCTCTTACGCCGTTACTGCTTCCATCAAGAGCAATAAGGGGAATGTCTCCTGTCAGGACACAGCCGACTGCTGTAATTATGTCCGAACCGTATTCCTGATAGTAATCGGAGCCCTGGTCATCCATAACACCCTGAATTGTCATTTCAGGAGTTACACCATCCTTCTGATACTGCTGAATTTTTTCCTTGAGCCATGGTGTAGAAGTGCGCTGAGTAATAGTTCCTGTAATTTTGTATCCAGTCCAGCGTGAACTTGGAGAACGTTCTCCAAGAACTTTTCCTTCCCACACATCAGGAGTAAACTTGATTTCACACTTTACTCCCGTAAGTATCTGAACACCGTCAATAAAAACCTTTCCTTCACTCAGGGCAATAGGATTTGCGTTATGTCTTTTGTTCATAATTTACCTCCTTATCTTGTTTTCACAGTAAAATAAAGCTTTTCAGCACTGTCAACAGGCTGAAGACCGACATTAAAATAGGTACTGTCGCCGACACTTTCGCCTCTGACAACTGCAAAGTCAGCATTGTAGTCAACATTCTGAATTGCACCTGCGTCAAAGAACTGCTTTAAAATGCTTCTGCCCATACCGTCCATAACATCCCAGCCGGTTTCATTGTTGCTGTATCTGTTTGGAGGAAAGTTAAGGCGCAAAGCCTCTGCAAAGCTGTCAAACACTCTCAAAACCCTGTTTTTGCTGTAGCTGACATTCTTTTTATCTGTAAATGTTGTAAGACTGTTGATGTCATATTCAACCACCACATCACCGTTTTCGGAATATGAGAAGAAGAATTCGCCGTTCTGAATTGCCGCAACAGCCTCTTCATGTGTTATAGGCTTTGAAACAGCTTCAGCACCGACATAAATCTTATGTGTATTGCTCTGAGTATTTGTTGCCGCTGCATCCGCACCTGCAACCCATGCTGTAGCCTGAGCATTGGTAAGCTCCACACCGTCAATAACAACAGAATTTGTAACATTGATAATGCCCTCATAGTCAGCCTTGTAATCGGAAACCACAGCCTTTACACTCATTCCGGCATTTTCACGAAGATACATAATCTTAGTTTTGCATGCCGCAAGCAGTGCTTCATCGGTAACAGGGAAGGCAAGTGTATTAAATCTTACCTTTTCCATGTCGTCAATAAATGATGTAATATCAGCATTTTCTGTAGTGCCATCATCACCGCCTGTAAGACTTACAGCAGCAGTTTCGGAAATTTCCGAACCTTCTGCAGCAGTAAAACATATGTACTTACTGTTTTCAAGGTCAGCAGCTGAAGTTACTCCTTCAAAAATTTCAGCCTCATAGCTATCAAGGTAAACCTTTACATCAAATCCTGAAACAGGATTTGCAGAAACAGAAAATTTAAGAGAGTTCCCCCTTGAACCACCGTATCTGGCTTCAGCTGAAAGTCCGCCGCCCGTTACTGCAGCCTTTGCACCTGATTTTACAATATATACGATAACTGTTGCCGCATTTTTGAACGCTTCACGTATAAGAAGCATTGACGGATTGTCATCAAAAACGCTGAAACCAAGCTTGTGAATTTCACTGTCAGGTGACTGAGCCGAAAGGGTAATAAACTCCTTGTCCGGACCATATGAATGGTTAATAAGTGGAATAAGCACAACACCTCTGTCAGGGGTGCTTAAAGTTTTGTGATTTGCCGATTCAAAATTAATGTAAGTACCGGGTCTGACTTTGCCGGCTGACTTACTGAAAGTTCCTCCTGCCATAATTATTTAACCTCCTTGTTTTTCCATTTTTCGATTATTGCTTTCATTTCTGAAACGTTGTATTTACCTTTCAGATTGTATGTTGCACCATTAAAAGTACTTGTTGTTACCCCGAACAGCTTTTTACAGTTTTCTCTGAGTTGTTCAATTGAAAATTTTGGGGCAGGTACTGACTGTACTTCTTTTTTTGTTTCTTCTTTTTTCATGCTATAACCTTCCTCCATTCATATAAAAATTTCTTATCAGTTCGCCGTCCTGGGGCGTATAATTGTATCTGCCTGTCCAGTCAAGCTGTAACTGATAGGCACATTCATCAGCTTTTTTAAGCCTGGTATCCTGAATACGTACATATTTTCCCGTCCATTTTCCGTCATAGTCTATTTCCGGAATCTGCCTTCGTGCTGCATTAATGCTGTGACATACAGGAGCTGCAAGCTGATATGCAAGCTCTGTACTGCTGTGAAAAAAGCTTACAAACATTGAATATTCAGCCTTGTAGCCGCTAAAGGTATCAGGCTGAAGCTCTGTTTCAGGCACAGGAAAATAAACGGACGGAACAACAAAGCTTTCGGGAATGTTATGATAATACGGCGTTGGGTCTCCACACGCCTCAAGAACAAATCTTATTATTGATGCAATTTCCTGCTCAATCATAGTATCACTTCCTCATCTGAAATAACTGCCCATCCATTTTGAAATCATTTCATCAAGCAGTCCGGGAAGCATCTTTTCCATTATTTTAAGTCCGCTTTCCCAGAAATGAGCACCCTGTACCCATTTTTGCTTCAGCATCATACCGCTGTGTGAAGCAGGATTGTAAATAAAGCGGTCTCCACTCCAGTATCCGGGAACAAATCTCATAGCCTCACCCTTTTCGCATGTCCAGTGTCCGTCATTGACATATGTTGCATAACTTGCATTAGTGCCTACTGTAAGAGTAAGACCGGCTTCTGACAGTTCCCAGATATTATCATCCTCGCCCTTGTGAAAGCTTGCAAGCAGATGCCTTGTATCTATAACCTTGCGGCGTACTATTTCATCTTCAATTATTCTTAGGAACTCAAGTCCGATTCCCTCCAGAAAGGTTGATAACGCTCTTGCAAAGTCACCGTTTCCGGCACGGGTGCATTTATCAAAGAAGTTATTCATTTTTATAAAGCCTCCTGTTCCTTTGTACGTTTTATATACACATAAATGTGATGATTACGCACTTTTACAGGCTTTTCAGCTGTATATTCAAATTTTGAATCACAGTCAATCACCTTGTCATTTATTTGTATATCAGTGTCAAATGGAAGCATAAGCTTTATTTTTTCTCTTAGTACATTCTGAGGCTGTTCCTGTTTCACCGATGCTTCAAACGACTCAATACCAAAATGACAGGTAACGTCTTTTTCATCAGGTTCTTCGGGATAGCTGAAATTCAAAGACGGCTTTAAACCATAACCGACAGACTTTTCGGTTTTTCTCAGATGATAAATATTGCATTTATGATTGAGAAGTTCTTCAAATGCCATAAAAATCCCCTCTTTTTATTTATTATCTCTTCGTGCTTAAAGAAACAAATTCAATCAAAGTAAAAGCGTAACTAAAAGTTTTTTGCTTACTTTTTTTCAAAAAAGTAGGTTACAATCTCCTCAGCCTCATTGTAACTCCGTTTTTAGCCTTGACCTTTACAAATTCCTCAAGAAGCGGTTCAATGTCTGAATCCGAAATACTTCTTACAGAGTTTTCGGCAGTATAACTGTAATCGTCAAATGTTTCCGACTTCAGTTCCTTTGCAGAAGTTACAGAATTATAGCCGTAAATCTCAGCAAGGAGAATTACGGCTGTTTTAACACTCTGCGGTATTTCTTCATATTCCGAAAAATCATTGTTTGTGTATGAGACAACATACTGCTGTGCTCTGTAAATATCCGTCATAAGACGTTTGTCGGTTCGCTCCTGAATTGCCTTAATGTCGGAATATTCCCTGACATCATCAGGTGTTACCCATAATGTCATTAGTCATTCCTTTCAAAGAACCCTGTCTTCATAAGTCTGTCGGCAATTTCCTCATCAACCGGAACAGGGGCATCCTTTTTGAATACAAACTCCCTGAAATGATATGACCCACCCTTTTTAAGGGTAATAAAAACACCTGTTTTCTCCGTTTCAGAGATTTCAGGCTCAGTTTCAGTATCGGGTTCAGACTGCTGAGAAGCTTCTGTCACCTCGTTAAAATCTGTTTCGGCTGTAATTTCTTCCGAAACAATCATTTCTTCTTCAGTTTTCTTTTTTGCCATAGTTAAGCTCCTTTCTTATGCTGAAAAGTTACCGCCGATAACAAGTGCGTCAGGGTTTACAATTTCCATATCAAAATCTGCAAGAAGTGTGTATTCATGACGTGTTTTTCTTGGTACAACATCATGATAAACCTCAAGGCTCGGACCAAAAATACCGTATGCAAGATTTTCATAAGGTGTAACAATCTGTACTTCATCAGGGATAAATGCAACAGGAACGATTTCAAAACCGTCATAATTTATATTTTTGCCGCCTGTAATAATTGCGTCACCGAGCGCCGTATTTCTTTCCTGAAGCTGTCTCTTGTATGCACGGTTTACACCCGGAGAGCATAAAATCTTAATCTTTGACTTGTCTTCCTGAGTGTAGAGACTGTAGTACTTTGTCGGCATACTTGCAAGAAGTCCCGGAAATACCACATTGAGGTAGTCTGTGCTGCCGACAGTATCGAATTTATGTGTATCCGAATCATCCCTTGCAATCTTAATCCAGCCGTTGTTAATATTGATGAAGTCATCCGATGAGCTTTCGTCACCGATAAAAGCAAGCTCTACAGTATCATTGGCAAACTGCTGTGCAAAAAGCTTTGCAAGAGTGTCATTTGCATTTTTTCCCTCGATATTTTCTTTCAGATACTGAAAAGATACATCATAAGGCATGACTACACCAACTGCATTCAGAGTACGGCGAAGCTGATTTGCAGTACCTGTTGCAGGATTATCGGCATTTTCTGCCTGACGGCGAAGTGCACGTCTACTGACTTCAAGACTGTCAAGGTCTCTTGTGGTCTTGGTAATTTTAATAAAATTCACCTTGCTAAGAATAGACGAGTAATCCTGCATGTAGGTGAGGAACTTGTCTGCCTGCTGAGCTGACATTTTACCGCCGTTTCCAAGAGCTGAAGTATCAATAGCAGCCTTTGAAATAATTGTTCTGTTATTTTCCATATATTTCTGCCTCCTTATACAAAAAGTCCATCAAAAACGTCAGTGTTTTTCTGGACATGTTCGTTGTTGAGATTTGTCGGAATACCCCTTGACTGATACAGCGGTTCAACTGCCTTTGCAACAGCTGCTGAAATATGCTTGTTTATAAGTTCTTCAGCGCCAATATAGTTGTTGAAATTACTTTTCTGAACCTCTGTTTCATCGTCTTCCTTTTTCTTTTCCTGAGTACTGTCAATCAGTGTCTTAAGCATTTCATGAATTTCCTTGAGAGTATTCATGTTCTTGTCGCTGATTTTCTTACCTGCCTTTTCAACGGGAGCAGCCGCTGAAATAACCGATGCAAGGTCAGGTTCGGTAAGAATACCCTGAACAATCATACAGAAATCATTAAGAGCCTCCTTGATTGTATCCTCATCCGCTTCAAAAACTTCTTCATCTGACCTGTAATCATACTTTGACAGTGCCTTTCTGAGAGATTCAAAGCTTCTCCAGAAAAGTGCTGACTTTGCCGTTCTGTTGAAATCATCAGCAACCGCACCTTTTTTTACGTTAAGTTTTCCAAACATACTTTTCCAAAATCCTTTCTTTTCATTATTTTTCACAGCCTTTTCCGTACGGACAGCCTTACCGCCCATTGAAAAGCCTGTAATTTTGCCTTTTTCAATATCCTCCCACACATCAGGGTCGGACACCTCCACAGTCATAAGCCATGTGCCTTTCACAACCTGCTCATCATCAATGTTAAAATCAGATTTGGCAACCCAGCTTTCAACGACAATGGCATTTTCAAGCTTTTCAAAGTCGTGCTGCAGGTCAACGCCATCACCGTTTTTCATGAACCAGTACGCCGCCTTCTGAATTTCCTCAGCGGTCATGCTGTCGTTCTGAGTGTCTTCACAGTCGGGTTCATAGACAATGCCTGTGACATAGTGGTTTTCACTGTCTTTCTTGATAATTCTCCCTGATGTTACAAAGTCTGCCTGACCGTTCTCAGCCTTTGCAATAAGAAACTGCCGCTTGTTTGCGGCAGTTTCCACAAGGGAAACGAATTGAATTTCAGCGTCTGAAAGACTGTATTCCTTTTCGTTTTTGCTCAATAGTAACACCTCCGTTTTTTATTTTGGGTATAATAAAAACGCCTTTAAAAAGCGTTTTAATTATCTTTTAAATTTTCTTTAAATTTCTTCATATATGTAGTATCGCTGCCACAATATCCACATACAATATCACCTTTTTCAAATATCGCTTCTTTACATTCTACCGATTGTGGATTACTGCAGCGGTTAGGTTCTTCCTCAAGTTTTTTTGCACATTTAGGGCAATAAACATATCTCTTAGCATATTTTCTTAAACATCTTGGACACATCATAATTTTCATTCTCATGTTTTTTCTCCTTTCGGGTACAAAAATGCACCCTGTTTAAACAAGGTGCTTAGCAATACTGCAAGCAAAAATCCACATGAGGATATTTGCTTGTAATTTCTTCAAGAGCTTTTTTGAAAGTTTTGCTTTTGTTGAGTTTTATGGATATGTCTTCAAATATTTCGCCCATCCATTCAAGATCATTCAGATTCAGCGTTGAGAGAAATTCTATAATATCCTTCTCATTGTTGCCACAATAATAAAGCATTTTTTCACGAATTTCTGCAGCTCCATAATCATCAAGAGGATGAAGAGTATCTCTCTTTTTTATAAGTTCTCTGAGCTTATTAGTATTAATCTCTTGCATTTTCCCATTCATCTCCTTTAGGCTGTTTCATGTTATTCGGGCATATAGTACCGACATCTTCATTATTCATAAATACTATAATTTCCACATCTTCATAAATGCCGGATTTTGTAATTCCATTTTCTGCACCGTTATTTGCAGTATATGTTCCGGCAAGTAATATTTTGTCATCATCCCAATTTTCCGGAAACCATGACTGACCAATGTCACTATTAGGCTTATCACTTCCGGTTTGCTTTGTTTTGGCTTTATGATTAGGAACACTGCCTATTCTAACGCCGTTGGAATATTGCTTATAAATAACGGGGTGAACGCCTGTACTCAGAAGCTTTTCAAATCCGCTTTGACCATGCCCGCCTTTGTCGAGTCTGTTGGTACTCGTCCAGTCTCCAAACGAAGAATGCTTCAGTCTTTCAGCTGTTACTGTTATTATACCATCTTCTTTGAGTTCAGTCAACGTTTTAAAAACTTTTCTTTTGCCGTATTTTGTATCAACGGTTTTGTAAAGCCTGTCAAGGTCAGCATCATTTTGTATAACACCGCTTTCAAACAACGCCCAGCGTGAATCACTGCGGAAATACTTTTTTCTTTCCTCTACAGTCTTTTTGCTTTTAAGCCAGTCGCATTTGATTGTATCCTCGTTGATACCGGCTCTTGCTTTGTTTTCAGCGTCAAGCTCAATTTCCCATTCATCATCCATTTCATCAATAGTCTGCTGCTGAAGCTTTTTTCGTTCTTCAAGGGAAAGACCTAAAATTTTCTCTGAAGCTACCCCTCTGTGTATGCAATGGCAGTTAACAGATTCCTTTGCCGGAAGAACAGGGTCTCTCGGAAAGTCAGCAAGATAGGTAATACCATCAGCACCGATAAGCTTGAAATTCTGATTTTTCGGAACAATCTGCCCGTTCATTCTTACATGGTTTTCTCTCGGCTTGTTTTTATGACCGCCTGTATGAACCCATTCTTTGAACTCAGAAGCAGGACATTGCTGTATAGCTTCCTCTCGTGCCATGCTGTGTGCTCTGAGAATTTCTGTGACTGCCGCACGTCTTGCCTTATAATAATCATCTCTGATACCGTTTTCCAGTATATCCCTTGCAACAGCTTCAATACCATTGCCGTTTTTCAGTCCTCTTGTAAGTACAGCCTTTATTTCATCATGAGACGAGAGGTGCATAAGCTCTGAAAGTTCATAACTCCACTGTGAAATCCAGCCTGTTGTCTTTTTGGAAATCTGCTCGACTATCAGTTCGGAATCCATGTCAGCTATGTAGATGTTTGCAAGGTGCGGAACATATTCAGTGTACCTGCCTAAGAAAATCGGAAACAGTTTGTCTCTGATTTTGTCAGTCTTTTTAAAATCCTCAAGTAACTTTTTGGTTTCATCAAAAGAAAGACCCTTTTCAGCGGCATACTGTATAAGCTTTTCTATTTCCTCAGACTGCTCCTCAAAGACCTCTGCAAGTTCTTCCTCAAGCTCTTCAATCTGCTTTACGGTTTCTTCAGACTCAGCAAATCCTGCTCTTTCAAGCTCATCAGCAAGACCTTTGTCAGCTTTGGCAATAAAGGATTCTATCGCCGTAAGGAGTTCATCACATTCTATGCAGTGCATAAAATCAGCCTCCCTTATTCATTTTCCGAAGCATTGAACGTACCGACTTCATAACCGAAACCATCTCATCATTACAGTTATCAGCAGATTTTTCAATATTTGTCTGTGCTGAAATATACTTAATATATGCAAGCGGAATATTACCCCATTCGCCGTCAAAGTCGTCACTTACCTCACCAAATAAATTGTAAATGATTTCCTTCGCCTTATTTGGGGTAAGTCCGCCGGCATTACTGCAGACATTAAGCAGCTTATAAAGGTCATCAGGATTTGAAATGTCAGGCTCTTTAAAATATGCTTCGACATGCTCAAAATTATAACATTCAAGAAGCTTGTTATTGATTATCCATGCCAACGATTGTCGCTCCGTCTGGAATACCTGTTCTTCCGTTACCTCCATAGAAGTTTGTGCCGTGGCACGGTTAAAGTCGGAAGTATAACCGACATATAAATCCGGAAGTCTGAACGCTGACTGTACTTTCTTTCTGTTATTTTCAAGATAATCCTGAAACAGTTCGTCATGCTGCAGAATATCGGCAAGGCTCTGAAGCTTTATATCAGGTTTGCTTTCTTCTGAGAAATCAACCTTGTTATTGTTATTTTCAGCCTCGAGAAGCAGGAAGCTGTGCTGTCCGGCTTCTCCTTTAATATCATTCATATAGGTTTCAAGCTTGTTAAAGCTGCTTTCGGTAAGTGTACCGCCGTTCAGAATTATAGCAAGGGGTGTATGCCTGCCATTTTCAAAATAATTATTGTTGAGATTTTCGGCTTTGCGGCTTCCGTCAATTCCAAGCGTCTGACCTATCCAGCGTACTTCTCCGTAAGGTTTGTTACCAAGTCGGAATTCAAGAATTTCATTTGCCTGCATTTCGGAAGGTATTTTTTCAGTGACATATTCACCTGTATCCTTGTTCATAATTCGTGTATCACCGAATTCCTTAAAATAAACTGTTTTAAAGTTGACCTTCTGCCTGTATTTGCAAAACTGTTTTTTTCTGTTTATTTTTTTGCCGTTATAGTTATACTCTACATCAATATAATCACCCTGCTGGCGTGATTTTTCAATGCTTGGCACATTTTCAATAAAGGATATTTCCACAACCTCACCTATAGCGTTTCTTATTACTTCAAGGTAAGCAATGCCATAGGTTTCCCTTGCCGCAACAATATTTTCAAAGACTTCCTTGGTGTCACATTCAAAAGTCAGGCAATCAATAACCTCCTGCATACGTTTAAACTCATTTTCGAGTTTTTCGCTGTCGGTAACATCCTCCTTGTATCTTACACCTATTCCAAAACCTGCAATATTTGATTTGTATGCATTAATACACTGCGGAAGAATAGTAGAGTGCGCAACCATATGTTCGAGCCCTGTCAGTGACAAATCCGGAGTTAGCCACTCTGAATAACCATTTTCATTGTCTTTTATATTCTGAGGTGTATCGGATTTTCTGACAACAGACTGACTTTTGATGATTTTCGCACATACTTTACCATTTTTCTTTGACATTATTCTTACCTCCCTTCACGCTTTTTCTTGATTTTTACAGGCAAGCAGCAAAGAAGAACGCAGTCAGCCTCGTCAGGGGAATGACCGCCTCTTTTCTTTATTGCATCCTTGCTTTCAACACGCTGCTTTGATGCATCTGTCATAATATATTTTCTTTGTGACAACTGTGCTATAAGGTCGTTGTCATTCGGCAGAATAAGTTCAACAGGCTTTTCTCTGCCGTCCTCATCATGAGGGGATAACAGACTTCTGACAACTCCCATCATATAAGTCGTGCTGTCATGGTAATAAGGATGATTTATCCTCTGACCGAATTTTACGGGAAAAACCACCATCCATGAAAACTTTTTCGGATTAAGCTTCTGTAGCTGACGAAGTCTGTCAACAACACCGCCGCCGACACCTCCGTCATCAACCTTAACAGGAATCGGACGGTTGTATTTTTTATATTTTCTAAGAAGCATTTCGGCACATCTGACTATAGCATCAGCAGTTTTCATTGTGTCCTGTCCCTGACGCTTTTCGAAAATCTCCATTTTTTCATTGACCTTGTATCCGACTACGGTCTTATCGTCACCGAATCTTGCAACGTCACAGCCGATGTGTATAAGGTCGGGGATATCCGGCTCTGAAAATTCCGTCATAACAGATTTTTCAATGTATTCAATGGAAATGAAAACGTCATCTTCCTGTTTAGGAAATTCACCGTCAACACGTATTCTGACAACGTTTGATTGCTTTCCGTACTTGTTTTCGAGTGATTTTATATTTTCCTTATTTGTTCTGCTGCTGTCACGGGATGAAACCTTATGGCATTTGTATAATGCTCTGTCATTTGTGTGGGAATCGTAAAAAGTACCTGATGTTCTTGTGGGGTTGCCGCACATAAGAAGCTTGTTGTTTGCACCCGACAGTGTACCTAAAATAGCTTCCATAATAGGGTCAGCAACGCCTGAAGCCTCATCAACAATAAAAAGCATGTTATCTTCATGAAAGCCCTGCATATTTTCCGGCTTGGTTGCCGTTCTTGCAGTAGCAAACCAACGTTCCTCATAGCCTTTTACGGAAACCTTGGTTTTCTTCCATTTAAGTATTGCCTTTAAAAGCGGACTTTTCGACTGCCACTTTGACACCTCTGCCCAGAGCACGTCATTAAGCTGCTGCTTTGTCGGAGCAGTTGCAACAACTCTTGAATACGGAAAACAGGAGAGAAACCAAAGACAAAGTACCGCTTCACAGCCTGTTTTACCCACACCCTGACCGGAGCGGACTGTAACTTTGGGATATTTGGCAATGTCAGCAAACACATCCTTCTGCCATGTATCACATTCAAATTCACATACTTCTATAGCAAACAGCTCCGGATTTTCACGGTATTCGGGAATTTTCGTCTTAAATCTCTTTAAAAGACGGCAGTAGTTAGTTTTATTCCTCATTTTCATCTCCTCCGAGAACCGATTCTATCCAGGCTTCGGTTATGCTGCTTTCAGATGAGCTGCTGCCGTTCATCATTTCAAGAAGCTCTCTGGCAGCTGAAACATCAGGAAGAGCTGTTTTGCGTGTATGCTTTATTGTTTTTCTGCCTCTGCTGTCAATTTTTATTTCCTCTTCAGCATATTCACCGCCGGATGCGGCAATAAGCAGAGACTTCTGAAGCTCGGTATTGATAAGCTCAGGATTTGACTGTATAAATAAAGCAAATTCTTCATTTCTCTTTTTGAATTCTGAAATAAGCTTGTCACGCTGCGGCTTGCTGTCTGTTTTTAAAAACTCCTCATAAAGGTTTTTAATGCTTTTAAAATCACTGCCTTTAATACGTTTGTTTGCCTGCTCATAATCGTCAATTCCCTCAAGGAGAGATTTTATACTCTTATTTTTCATCACTCCCAAATCACCACATCCTTTCAGAGTATAAAAATAAGGGCAAAAAACGCCCTTTTTACGGCTTTTAATTTTAGCCGATAAATTTCACCTTAAATCTTTTTAAAACGTTTTTAAAAGGGTCTGAATGGTTTTCTAACGCACTTTTAAATTGGGTATGCTTCGCCATTCAGCATTTTACTTTTAAAAAGCTGTTTTAAGTGTATACTGCTGCGCTCATCAGCACGGGACGAATCAACCGCACTTCAGTAATCACAGTGTTTTTTTAAATAATTTCAATCGGCAGAGTAACATTTTTATATACTCCGCAAATTGGTATTTTTATCTTTGCACGTCTCTGACGTACATTAATTTCAGTAGCAAATTTCTTCAGTATTCCGGATAAAATCATTATATCATTATCAATGGTCACACGAATCCTTGACGGTTCTATTGGTTTGCCGTTATTCCAGAGCCAGTTGATATATCCTATTTCATGCTCATGCATTAACTGTGGATTTCCACCGCCTATAAAATTGATAACGCCATCTGAATTTTTAATTCTGTAATAGGCTTCAGGCTTTACATCATCAATGTCAAGAAATATGTATCTTGTGAAAATAAGGTGTTTTTCAAGTTTCCACATACCGCCACGGCGTATGTACATAAGCTTTTCGGGAACCTTTATATTAAAACCTTTTCTTTTCAGCAGATCACCGGCACTCAGTTCGCACCCTGCTTTTGTCTGTATTACATACATCATAGCTTTTCTTCCTTTTCTTTTAAAAACGCTTTTACTTCACGATAAAGTTCGGGGCGTTCCGCTGCCATAGCTTCAAATATCAGCGTTTTAAACTGGTCAGCACCGTTTTCAAGCAATTCCTTTGATTTTAAATCAGCATTGCGCTTGTATGCTGCGGCTCTTGTAAGTGATACAGCCGATTTAACAAGCGTATCAAAATCCTTTGATTTGATTTCATCAGACGGCATCTGACTTACAGCGTCAAGCACCTGACTGCTTATAATACGCAGTATTCCTTCTGCCATGTCAATATCAGGATACCTGTTGATTTCCTCCATTAATGCTCTGAAATTCTCCTGTGAAACTCTCAGACGTTCGAGAGATTCACGGAAATGCTTTACATATCTGTGGACGCTGCCAATAGAAATCTGGGTACCTGTATCCTTTATGTAATCCACAATTTCCCGATATGTAAAGCCGGCTCTTATCATTTCATCCACAGTATCCTTTATATCAGGTTCAAGTCCGTCAATAATACTGTGCCTTCTGTTTCCGAGGTTCATGACATACCTCCTACAGCTTTATGCAGTCATCTGTCTTCTTGCCGACAAGTATTCTTGTTCCGTCAGCCGTAAGCTTTGCGGATAAATATTTAAAGGAAGTATCTGCAAGGCAGGTTGGCTTTCCTGTTTCAACGTTACGAAGCTTTATGTATCCGCTTTCATATAAATAGTCAATGCTGCGGACTATTTCGTATTCCTCCACATCTGAAAGAACGAACTTTAACTCTGTAAGCTTTTTAAAACCACCGCTTAAAACGTTCAGCATCTGCAATATACGACCGTTGTTTATAAAGAAATTGCCGTTTTCAATTTCCTGTTTCAGTTTTTTTGTTTCATAATTCATTATTTTGATTCTCCTTTGATTTCAAGCAGAACGCTCATTATTCTGTCAAGCTGACGGCGTGTGTTGTCCTGCTCTCTGAAAAAATCTTCTCTTGTAATGTAATCCGCCTTGACCCTTGCAATATCCTTCTGACACTCCTGAAGCTCATTCCGGTCAACATAATTTTCCTTAAGTTCTGAAATATCTTCCTTGCAGCTGTCAAGCTCCGAAATAGTACGTTTGAGAAAATATGATATAATTGCAAGTCCACCGCCGAGTAGTCCTTCAACTATCATTGTAAAAATATCCTGATCCATGTTTTCCTCCTTCCTGATAAATAAAAATACTTATGGTATAATTCTTTCTATCATTAATTATACCATAAGTATTTTACAAAGAAAAATCACGAATTTCATTTTTTTATTTCCATGTTGTTAAATATATAAATATTGCTTTTTTCGACAAATTAGTGTATATTATATATTATAATAAGTACATAAAATAAAAGAGGTATTTACAATGATAACAGATAGCAAAAATATGTCATATGCAAATTTTAATATAACATTTGGAAAAGATGAAACTCCAATGTTAGAACATTTCTTTGATGTTATTTATCCTGCAATGACTTCGGATTATAAAAGATCCAGTTCTGATGGAAAAACACATTTCTTATTTAATGATGTAAAAATCATAGAACATGATGGTGATTTATACTTAATTGGAAATTTTATAAAAAATACTAAATTTGAAGTAAAAACAGTTATGAAAGAAGATGCTTTAATATCCGAACACAAAGAGTTTCCTACAGCTCCACATTCAAAGTTTATCATATTCTTGAAAAATCACAGAATGGTTCTTATAAAAAATGAATCTTCAAGTCCGGATATACGCAGTTTCCAATCAACATTACGAGCATTATTATTTAATTATATACTTACTAAAAATATGAGTATTGAAGATAAAAATAAAAAAATACCACCTGCCTTAGTAAATGTTATAAATATGCCAATATCCTTAGGTTTGTCAGATGTTTTTAAAAATATAAGTATAATTAAAGAATTACGCTTTAAATTTTTCCCTTTAAATGGAGATATTAATTTTTCACCTCTTGCTGAGAGTATTGGTGAGGATATGAAAAAACTTGGCGTAAAAAGTACATATGTAAGTTTTACATCTCCATCTAACAGTCAGGAGACTCAAGATATGATCAATGACTCTATAGGATTAGCAGAGTTTAGAATCAAGGCAGAAGATAAAAGCGGAAACAAGCAAACAATTCAAACGGACAAACTTACAAGCAATCAGACAATATCTGTCAATGGTGATATATCCAATATTCAAGATTCTGTTTTCATAGACATAGCAAAAGAAAATGAAACTATGATAAAGGTAAGTGATGAAAACAAAAAACTTTATGAAAAATTTAAAGATAAAATTTTAAATCTAATAAAATAGTATAGTTAGCGTGGTGTTTTAGCATGATATTCAAGGCATTTGATGAGCTTAATAAAAAAGAAGACTCCAAAAAAATAATAAAAAATGCTTTTATAGAAATCAAACCTAAAAAAAATTCAGAAACAATGGTCATTATATTATTAAGCATAGTATTAGCTTGTATAACTTCTTTTTCAAATGATACAGTATTAATAATTAAAGAAAGTTTAGATAAATTATTTGATGTACAATTAGCTGTATTTGGTATTATTTTTACTGCATTTTCTATAATATTAACTTTTTTGGATGATGATTTTATAAAAAAGCTTTCTTCCATTGATAATCAAAATCAAACCTTTTTAACAACTTCCATTAAATATTATAGTAGCATTTTGTATTTATACTTTATAGGAACAATCGCCACTTTAATTATTATGCTATTTATGAACACAATTAAAAACGATTTTACACTATTTTCAAATAACATTTTAAATAATATGCTCGTTTTGCCGTTTGTTGCATTTTATTGTTGGTTTACTATGCGCATTTTATGGGAATTAAAAAGTGTTATTTATAATACGTTTTCAATATTCAAATGCAGAATTTTATATAGTTTATTTAAAATAGCAGAAAAAGATAAACCACAAGAAAAAGCAGAGGACTGAAAAATCCTCTGCTTTCTTTTACTTATTAAACCACTCTTCAAAAGCATCCTGTCTGACCAGGATCATCTGAGCCGTTGTACCGGGAACGCTGCCATTCTCAAACTTAAAAAGTCTGAGGGAGTAGCCGGAGATAAGGAAGTAGTCAAGACCGTTGCGTAAGTGGGTGAAAATTCTGTGCCTTGCCGTATCTCTTGCAATTCCCATACGCTCTGCAATGTCGGCAACTGTCAGAACCGGAACGCCATACCATGTTTTTACACGTTCCTTTTTTACAAGGCTATAACTGCCTGTTCTGCGAAGCTCCGGCAGCACCTCATGGGTTATCCATCTGCGGAACGGCTTTGCTTCAGGCTTGTCGCTTCGGAGAATTACGGAGTATAAGCCACTTTCGTTGACAATCGTTACATTCTGCTTTCCACCAAGGGTGTGAATTAAAGTCATACCCTTTTCATCATCATCAAGTCGGTCTGATACCTTTGACGGAGTTGATAAATCTAAAACCTTGCACACATCACTCAGCATCCACCATACCTGACCATTATCGTCAATAGTACGGATTTCATTGCCGTTGTAGTTCATTTCAATCAGATTATTCATTTGAAAACACCTCCGCACCAAGCATAAATCCAAGACGGAACGCATTAATAAACTCTCTTCTTGTGATTTCATATTCACAGTCATTTCTAAGGTCTGAATACTTTTTGCTTTCTTCAGCCGGAAGATTCTTCGTCATATTATTCCATAACTTGTGGAAATCATCTTCTGACTTACTCGTGCCATACGGCGGCATAAACTCCTGAAACTGATCGTTTAAATAGCCTGAAAATACCGTTTCAATTACTTTTTTCATATATATAAACTTCCTTTCGTTTGACAAGGAAGCCTGTCTGTGATATAATAAATGTAGACAGGGTTTCCTTGTCGGTGTTTATAGAGCATTCGGGTCTGGTCGCCAAACTTCGCCCGTTTGTTCTATTTTTTTGTTTTGGCATAAACCAAATCAATTCCTTGCCGTATAATTTCACTCCTTGAGGAATTATTCTCTTTGGCACAATAATCAAGCTTCTCCATTGTTTCTTTATCAGCTCTTATTTGAAACCTGACATCTTTAGGATTATCTGATTTTGGTCTGCCCATTTTTGAGCTCACTTTATCACCTTACTTTCTGTACTAACATTAAGTATATTATATTTTTGTTGGCACAAAAAGTCAATAACTTTAAAACATTTTCGTTTCTATGCACAAAATCATAATTGTTGATTTATACAATTATGACAATATTCATACTTTGGATATAAAAATAAAATATTCTGATTGACATATTATTCCATACTGTGATAAAATATTTTTAAATGAATTATACATTCTTGTGAAATGAGGGATAATTATGAAAAAAATATTATTTATTTCTGTAGTATTAAGTTCTTTGATATTAATCTCAGGATGTGAAGCTTCCTCAACATCTAATACAGATGAGATTTATGATACCACTACAATTACCGCTGAAGAAATAACTACTGAGGAAGCAACTATTAATCTTAATGATTATAAAACAAAAATCTCTGAATTTAATAATAACATTTATGATGCTTCAATATTACTTTCGAACGTTGCTAGTTACGAGCATAGTTATTGGGAAAATTTAGAAGAAATAGGTGGAAGTGTTAATTCGGAAAAGCTCTACGAAAAAGCCATAGAGTGGCTTATAGAAAATGCGGAAGGTTATAATGTTACATATACTACACTCCAAGACAATTATGATGATATATGTAAAGCTTATTCTGAAATAGTCGGAATGGGTATAGATATTTCGGAAGTTTCTGCTATAAACAACACATATGAAGAACTTTTTAATAATTATTGTATGCTCTATACTTTAGCTATGAGTCCAGATGGTAGCATTAACACTTTTGTTGATAATTATAATGAATATATAAATAACATAGAAAAAAATAACACAATGTTAATATCGTTTCTAGAATAATAAAAGCAGAGGACTGAAAAATCCTCTGCTTTTTTAATCAAATAATGTAAGCTGTTCCTCATCAGGCATATTTTTCATTTCTTTAAGCTTATCGGAAGTAATTTCCCTTATCATTTTTTCCGACAGGTTATATTCCTTTGCAAGCTCCCGATAGTTGTAGCCGTTGAATTTACTGCGTATCTCTGCATTTCTGCCGTGTTTCATAAGTGTATCAGCCTTACAGACATAAACAAAACCGCCGCCGTAATTGGTTACCAGCTTTTTGTAACCCTCAATTCCGATAAGTTCTGCCAGCTCGTACTGGTCACCGTCAAGGTGTTCCAGAGCGATGTCATCAATGTCCATCATCTCCACCGGCTTTCTTTTCGGCTCTTTCGACATAAAGCTTTATTGTATTTATAAGCTTTATGCCGTCAGCTGCTGTAACCATACGAAACGGAGCAGGATTGTTCATGTTAATCTCCATGCCAAGAATTTTCCTGACTGCACCCTTCATACGTTCCGAAGCCGACGCCGATGAAGGACTTACTTCCTGAAGCCTGTATATCAGTGACCAGGCTTTTTTCTGCTGACTTTCTGACATTTTCCCCGGTGGAACATCAATAGGCTTTTTGCTTTTTTCATTTTTAATATCCTTGCTCTGACGCATAAGCTCTGCCTGAACTGCCGCCGCTTCAGAATAACTGAGTTCTTTGATAGATTCTTTTCCTGTTAGAGTATGCACAAGTTGATGCAGATTATCTTCACGACTGTTCTGATTTATTCCGAGTTTTGAAGCAAGAGCGTAAATAAGACGTATCTGAGCATTATCTGCCATAAAATCACTCCTTTTTTTCAATCCTTTCAATTACGCCGCCTGACCAACAACCACGCCGAAATACATTTCTGCATGTAATGTATTTACCTATATCGCATGACTTATCGCCATTACCGCCATAAATGCACTCATGACATGCTGTCCATTGTTTGCCGTTTTCAATGTAGCTATGGCATTCAAGCGCTTTAATAGCTTGACTATGCTCCATAATCACAGGCGTTGGCTCACAAGGTGAATTTTTCTTATTTCTTTCTTTGTTTTCATCGTATATATTGAGATGTACATATCTTTCACAATTTGCCATTTAATTACCTTAGTCTTCATCACCTTCACCATCCGCAACATACATATCCAGATTCTCGTCAATGTAAATTGGTTCAGAGCCGGAAAATTCCATTTTTAGTACCTTATCCTCTGTTAATTCAACAATCATTGTGCAGTTTTTTAAAACTGCAACGCCTTTTTCTCCCGGTTCCAGCAGCTGACCATTATATTTCTCAGCATAAATCTTGGTGAATAATTCAAGAGCTTCCATTGTGTCTATTGTTTTCATTTTATGTTCCTCCATTCATATATCAAGCCCAAGTGAAGTATCAATATTACCTGTGTCATCAATATCAATAATAATAGGTGTTTCATTGTAATAAAGATTAAGCAGCAGTGTTTCAAATTTATTGTAAGAAGCAACCTTCAAAAAATCCTTTATCTTGTTACCATTAAAATAAACTGAAAAAATCTTGCCATTTTCATCTGTTGTGTATTTACTAATGCTGAATCCGTAATCAGCAACATAAATATCCTTACGGTCTGGGTCCAGATATGATTTTTCCGGTTCTTTTTCAGACAGGGCACAATCAATAAAGTATGTGCAACCGTTATCAATATCGACAGAAGCATAGAACTCATTATCATTCTCATACTTTTCGTTGTCATCAAGATATTCTGTTATCCATTCACGATATGCATCAAAAATTTCCGAAAGCTTTATGCTTTCACGTTTATGTACAAACATCTTTTCAAACATATCAACAACCTTAAGTGAAACGTCTTCTGAAAGATAGTCTTCTGAAATCTGCCTGATTTTCTGACAGATAAATGAATTATATCCTGAAAAGTTCAGTGTATCCAGACAAGGTGAAATCTGATGCTCAATTTTTTCTCTGATTTTTTTCTTAAGGTTATAATCATTCAGAGCATGAGATACCGAATCAAGTATCAGAGCTTCAACCTTTTCTTCAAGACATTTCTTTATTTCGCCGTTTTCCTCCATATCGGAGATTTTTGCATGTACAATTTTATTTATATCAATGCTCATTATTCTCATCCTTTCATGTTTTTATTTTCAGGACACCAACGTGGTGCAGTTTTGATTTTCAAGTCTGTTTCATGACGTACAGTACGGCAAATAACCACACCACCGCAGTTAAAATCTTTGCAAGCCAGTGGATGCTTACAGTAATATCGATTGACTCCTGATTTATCTTCTTTAAACATACAATATTTACAATTACGACATTTCATATAATCTCCTCATTAAATAATCTTAACTGATTAGGGTCATCACCGGTCCACCATTTATATACATCAAGACCTGTATTCCAATTTGTTATATTATCCATAGTTAACAGCATTTTTCCAAACGCTCTTATATAGTTGTCACGATATTTAGGATATTTTGCAAGGTCTTTTTTCATTCCTTTGAACCCCTGCATTGGACAGCCTATGCATCCAACACGCTTTTCACCACATTCATAAAGTGGATTACTTCTGCATCCGTAATACCGCAGAAATTGCCATACATCATCATCTGTCCAGTCAACAATTGGATTTACCATGGTTGACGTTGTTCTATAACAATGTTCAACCATTCTGCGAGTAGCATCATTATCATTATTCATTACAAGCCCACTTTGCTTTGTTACTAAATATGAAGCTCCAAATTCGTTGGCTTTTTTCTGTGTCGTTTTTGGCTTTCCGATGATTTTTACAAGTCCGGCGTTCTTGCTTCTGTTATTGCTTTCATCCCACCGAACGCCTGTTAGCTTAACTCTGCCTCTTCCGCCTTGTTCTTTCAGTTCCTCACAGCAATATCTGATACGGCGTGTCGGAGGCATATGTTTTTCCACAATCAAATTCCACATCGTCTTATGTGTACCGTTTTTATAACGTGCTACATTA
>SVNU01000028.1 GCA_015066715.1 Ruminococcus sp.
TTGGCAGTATCAATGCCCTCTGTGACGGAAATAACCTTGACATTATTCTCACGCAGATGGTCAATAAAAAGTGCTGTCTGCGTTCGGTGTCTGCCCAATCGGGACAGGTCTTTTACAAGTACCGCTTCAATTCTGTTTTCTTCTACAGCTAATTCAAGTTCACCAAGTCCCTTTCTTTGAAATGTCATGCCCGAAACATTGTCATCAAAACTCTGTCCCACAATTTCATAACCGTTCTGATTTGCGTAATCTTCAAGTATTCTTCGCTGATTGTTAAGGCTGTTCATTTCCTCATCTTCATCTCTGGACAGACGACAGTATAACCAAACTTTCATATTTCATTACCTCCTTTGGCAGTCGCAGCACCCTTCGTGGTGCTACGACAAACCATATCACAAAGCTTTTGATATATCCAGCAATTACGCTGATTTCTTTTCATTTTCTACCTTACCAATAAAGCATTGGGGTTCTGTTTTGGCTATACTGAATGAATTTAAATAGTCCTGAATCATAGATTCCATAAAAATTTCGAATGTTTTTACATCATGATTATATGCAATCGTGATCTTATTAATTTTTGTATCTTCTCTTTTTCTCGGCATATAGTTCTCCTGTCAGCATAATAGTCAAATATTCTCATTTTCACGATTGACCACTCCTTTCGAGTAATTGATGTTACGCACAACCCCCGTATTTACGGCTTATCTGCGTGGTTTTTGGCTTATACGACCCCTAACAGTCGACTGCTTATTGATTTACGACCCCTTTGGTCGAGTTGCCGAAGCTTTTCGGCAAATGGCGTACCTACGCCGTTTGTGCGGTCAGCTTTGCTGTCCGCTGTGGCTGTTTAGGGGTTTACGACCCCTAAACTTTAACTTGCAACAAAATATTTATTCTGTCATAATTTCTCCTTGTGCATATTACCCATGCAAATTCAGTTCCACATTAGTCATCACCTCAGCATAAATCTTTTTCATATTCTCACATTCTCCCACAAAACGCTCTGTATGGCTCACAGCGGCTTTTTCTCTCTTTCTGTCGATTACTTTATCGAAGAAATCAACCTCGCCAAATTTCGCCTTATTTTGCCCTGATTTGAGCGTGACAGCATTTTTGCGTGACAGTAAATTTATTTATGCTGACACGCCTACAATCAACATAGCTACGAGGTTTGCAGACTTTCCGTGACAGCATACAAGGACGTATTTTTACTGACACTGCTGTCACGCTTTTCATTCAGACGCATCACCTTTCTGAAACAAATTTCATATCATCCGATTTGGAAGATATAATTTTAATTCAAGAACCTTTGCAAAACAAAAAAGCTTGCAAAGACCCTTAAATCTTTACAAGCTTTTACTTTTCCATTATTATGGTATATCACTTTTATACTTTTGTCAATACCCTTTTACAAAAATTTCCGTTTTGCATATGACACATACCCTGTGTCACTTAATTTTTTTGTGCAGTTTAGATGTGTCATGGCGACATGGGGATAAAAAATCAGAATCCCATATAGAAATTTCGATTTGTAGATTAACTGTTCAAAATAATTCGTTTCAAAACAATCAAATCAAAAACATTTACTGCATTATCATTATTTAAATCCAAAGTACCATCAAGCGTTACTTTCTTGTTTGCAAGATACTGCTGAAATGCCACTGCATCCGCAATATTTGTTGAACCATCAAGATTAACATCTCCGTTTACTTCTGAATTTTTAATACGATAACGGTATGTAATAACACTGGCTGTATTATCTGCTTCTGTTTCCCAGTCACTTTGTTTTGTATAATAATAATAGTTTACAAGCTGACGATTCTGATAGGTTGCCATTCGATACCATGCTTTGGAACGAGCCTCATGTGTACCATATGAACCGTCACATGTTGTTCCGGACTTACAGTAAACAGCATTATCATCATTTCCCCAGCCCAGAAGAAAATAAGGATATTCGCCGTCCATTCCCGTTGATTGAACATATACATTGTATTCAGGATAAATGGAGTCATAATGTGTAAACTCACTCGTCTGCTCATAATTTGCAACATTTCCTGTTGATGGTCCGCAATAATGATAATAGTAATAATCAGTCATTACACATGTATCTGAGGTAGTAACCTGTTTTGCTGTTGTAAATGAATCACCAATATTTTCATATTTCGATGATGCAAGTTCTCCTTTTGTCCAGTCAGCACCAGGCGAAACTGTTGCTGTTTTTTGATATGTGTGCTTATACTGAATTTCATAATCGGAATTAGTTATATCAGCCGGAAGTTTTTCGGCATAATACCATCCGTCTTCGGAGATTTCAGGTCTATTATAAACAGTAAATGAAACTGTATTGCTTAATATACGATAACCGTTTCTGCATGTATAAACGCTTGCTTTATACTTTCCGGCTTCAAGGTCAAGCTCGTATGAAGTAATTTCTGCTGGCATTGTATATGTTTGTGAAGAATCAGCTTCGCTGTTTACTATTTCCAATTGATACGAAACAGCATTATTGGCTGATGTCCAGTTAAATATAGTGGGAATGCCTTCGACATTTGCATTTACTGACAAAGTACTTGCTGCAGGAACTATTACAGGATTAATGGTAAATCTTTGAGCAGCAGTACCATTGTTTTCATATATCTGTACATTGTTCCCTTCATGTCCAAGACCTTCGGCGACATCCAATACACATTTGCTTTCTATAGGTCGCAGACAAAATGCTTCATCCAAACAGTAAACATACCATTTTTGTGCATGTGTATCACCACTGGTATATGTCTGAACATTCGTTCCGGAAGATGTATTTGCAGTTGATATATCCAGCGATTTTGAGTTATACATATTTACAATTCTGTACCATCCCTGTGAATCCCTTTGAAATTTCCATGTATATCTGGCAGGATCTGATATACCGGAAGCATCACGGATAACGACATTTCCATCATCCTCAGGCACTAACGAACGTCCGCTTACTGTACTTTCAATTGTTGCATAAACCATATCTCCAAAATTGGCAGGTGTAAGAGATTCGTACCATAGTGGTTCTTCTTCGTTTATACTATTACCTGAATAGCGCCAAAACCAATAACTGCTTTCAGGCAGAACTATTTTTCTTCCAATCTGAGCACTTGTATAGCTTGAATTCCATGCATTTTGTTCAATAAGTGTAACTTCATTTCCGTTTACCTCTTTTACAATTGCCCAATGTCCGGAACTTCCGGCAATATCACCGATTTTAGGTGATGATGTCTGTGTGAAGCTGCCTGACCCAGAATAAATATTCGGTTGATTTCCCGGATATAAATTATTTATACCTATTCCAAATATTTGCTGATAAAATTTTTTCACAAATGCAGCACAGCAAAATGTTGTGTCAGAATCATAATTGCTGACCTGATTTCTCGGAGCATAAACTGATGTCACAGTAATTCCGTTAATTGTAATTGAATCTACTTGCTGTCCATAATTGGAAATATAGACTGATGTGCCCCAATTTATAGTTGCTTCTGATTTAAGAACAGTAGTATTATTACATAAAAAAGTTATTATCAATATCACTCCTGTAATCTTTAACATTATCTTAGACAAAACTCTTTTCTTCATCTTTATCCTCCTGATTTGAAATATTTAATTTTAACACAATACGCAATATGTCGTTTTTATGGTATTATATGCCGTCAAATACATTATTTGTTGTATTGTGCTAAGATTATACAACATTTATATATTTTTGTCAATACTATTCTTGTTTTTATGATATAATTTATTAAAAGTCTACAAAGGAGAAAAGTTTAATTATGCAACATTATACAAGAATACGCGACCTTCGTGAAGACAAAGACTTAACACAGACACAGCTATGTGAAAAATTATATATGCACAAAACCACATACACCAATTATGAACAGGGTAAGCATACTGTTCCGCTTGACTTTGCTGTAATTCTGGCTGAGTTTTATAACGTAAGCATCGACTATATTGCAGGTCTTACAAAATTTCCGAAAGGTACTCAATCTCCTGTATTGTCCGATGATGAAAATCAGCTTATAGAAATATTTTCAAAGCTTACCGAACGAAACAAGGGACGTGTTGAGCAGTTTATCGAACAGCTCTATACTCAGCAAAAGGAAGATGAGTATATTTTAAAAGAAGCCAAATAATTTTTAAACAAAAATCGTTGATTGTTGTATTTTAATAAACAGTTCATAAGTGAAGAAAAAATCGTACAGAATCTTTTTGGCTAAAAAATAAAAACATTAATATTTTCTTTTCCGATATTTTAAAATCATTATACCTTACACTTTTTCTGAAATCAATATAATTGTAAAAAAATGGCTGTTTTTTGTAAAAATTAATCATCATTGTAAAAATAGTATTTTTTACTCATAATTAATAAAAAAGCTCTTGTTTTAAGTGCGTTTGTTGTGTTACAATAAAACAAGACAAAAATAATAAAATATCTAAGGAGAAAAAATGCTGAAAATTGCAATTTTTGATGATGATCCGGAAATTGAAGCTATACTGATAAAGCAGCTGAAACTTATCGACAATACACTGGATATAGTGTCATTTCCGGCATGGAAACCTTTTGAAGAATACCTTAACAATAACGCAGGCTTTGATGTTGTTTTTATGGATCTTCATTTTGATAAGCAAACTCGCAGTGGAATAGATTATGCTGAAAAAATAATTTCTGTTAATTCCGAAACAAAAATCATTTATATAACAGGCTATCCTTTGGAATATGCAGAAAAAATATTCCTGAGTACATCTGTCAGACCATATGGGTTTATAGTAAAACCTATACAAAAGGATCTGCTTTGCAAATATATAAATTCACTTTATAACAATAAAAATAGTGTTGATGACACATTGAATTTTAAATCAGTCGGAGGGAATATTGAATTTTTGAGATTAAATGACATACTTTATTTCAACAGTCATAAAAGATATGTTACTGCACATACAAAAACAGAATCCTTTACAGGATACTATAAACTGACCGATTTAATAAAGCAGCTTCCAAAATATTTTTATATGTGTCATAAAAGTTATATTGTGAATGTAAAAAAGATTCAGCGTATTGAAGCACGTTTTCTGTTGATAAATGATGACGAAATTCCAATCAGTTCAATTAATAACACATCTGTTCCTGAAAAAAGACAGGATATTATAAGAATTAAAAGTCATTTTCATGAACAAAAGGAGTACTTATGACAGATACAGCATGGTTTATTATTAATGCACTTACTTCAGAGATATTTGTCACAATATTTTTTATTTCTTTCTCAACATGTTTTCTTGGAAAACCAAATAAAGTTGCAGCGATACTTTATTTCTGGAGTTTTTTGCCACTGGTTTTTGTACCGGGTATTATTTCTTACTTTACATATGGTTCTTTTGCGGAAATTTTCAACCAAAATCGTTCTGTTGCTTCAACCATAGGGATTATATTTATTTTTTGCTACTATTTTTTGGGATTTAAACATCAAAAAAAGTTCAAACGAATGCTGTGTGCAGCTATAAATTATATTTGCTTTGTTGCAAGCGATTTTATTCTTGTGCTTATATTTTCAGCAATAAATGAATTTACAGACATTGAATTTGTGCTGACATGGGAATCAAGATTTATGCCGTATTATGGATTAATGATACTTGGAGTAGTTCCGATTGAATTTTTGCTGCTTTTTATTACTTATAAAGTTTATAAAAAAAGACCTCAAATAAAAAATATCATACCTTTTGCAGTATTTCCGGTTACTCAGCTTCTTGTTGCTGTCACATTTATGACTCTTATGCAGAACGTCAAAACAATTACTGTCACAAAATATGAAATAATATTAATTTCTGCTGTTATGCTGCTAAGTATATTATCAAATGTAGTATTGTTATATATGATGAAGAAAGTGAAATCCAAGGAATTACTGGAACAGCGTGTGAAATTTTTTGAACAGTATGAAACTCTTTCAGTTCAGTATCAGCATCAGCTGGAAACAACTTCAAGAGAAACATCAAAGCTAAGGCATGATTTTAATAATCAGATGCAGGTACTGACAGATCTTATTCAGGAAAATGCTCTTGAAGATGCTGCACAGCTTGCAAACGAACTCAGAGAAAAATACAGCAGTCAAAAGCTGAAGCTTCAGTTTTGCGAAAATACTGTTGTAAATGTAATTCTCCGTCAGACTGCTGAAATATGTGCTTCAAACAAAATACAATTTGTGACAGACTGTGTTTTGTCAGACAAAGTTAATATTAAAAAATCCGACTTATGCAGTATTATGATTAATCTTATGCAAAATTCTATCCGTGCCTGTTTACAGGTAACTGAAGCAAATCGAAAAATTTCTTGTTCTATATGGCAGGAAGAAAAAATGTTGTTTTTTAAAGTCTCAAACAATAAACTTAATAATACAATAAAAGAAAACGGACGTTTTATCACTACACATAAAGATATTAAAAATCATGGATTTGGTATAGAAATTATGGAGCATATTGCTGACTTTTACAATGGTATGGTTATTATAGATTATACTGATGAAACGTTTTCGGTTATTGTTCAGCTCAATCTACCTGATGATTGAGTTTCATAAAAATCATTATTATTTATTCACTGTCGTGTCGTTACCATCAGGTGCTGGTCCTCGCAAGGGGGTATGGGTTCAAGTCCCTTCACCTGCACCACCGAGTGACCTCGGAGGACAAATCGCTTCTCATTTTGTGGGGAGCGATTTTTCCTTAAATTAAACTTCATAAGTAATATGATTAAACATTCAGTTTTAATAACATATATTAAGAGGCGATATAATGAAACATATAAGTAAGATATTGATACTGATTTTAATTTTTATGACCTCATGTTCTTCAACTGGTTCAAGAGAATTTAAAACTCCTGATAAACAAGCTAAGGAGATTGAGGTTGAAATAATAAATTGCATTGAACAGAAGGATGCAGAAACATTAAAAAGTTTGTTTTGTAGTTATATTATAAATAACTATTCGGATTTAGATGCCAAAATCGAAGAAGTATTTGAGTTTTTTGACGGGGAAATTGTGTCATACGATGATCTTACTTCAAGTGCTTGTGGTAGCCGTGAACATAAGGATTGTGGAGCATCAGCAAATGTAACTACAGATAAAGGTACAGTATATAGTATAGCATTTAAAGCGTGGTTAACAAACGAAGATGATTCCGATAAAATCGGGGTAAATGTCTTGGTTGTTAATAATGAATCTGCTAATGAAATAAGTGAAGTAAGCATACCTTAGAATTAACGATTTTAAATACTAATTAAAGAAGCGTTGCTCATATTTTTTAGAGCAACGCTTCTTTTTGTTATTCTATCACTTTATCTTCAAAATTTCCGTATAGTCCTGTTGATAGCTATTGTATATTTTTCATATACGCATACTGGAAATTTTATAAAAGTATACAATGTAAAAAATATTGAATTGATTTATTTTATGTGTTATAATTTAGTTAAGAAATTCCACTTAATATTAAAATCAACTTTGGATGAATCAAAAAATGAAAATTAAAAAATTCTGTTCTTTTATGACAGCAATAACTTTATTGTTTGTCAGTACGGGTAATAAGTCGATTGAAGCAACAATACAAGAAAGTGGTAGCTATATTTTAATGGCTAAATGTTATGATTCTATAGGGAAAAGCGGTGAAAGTACAAAAGGATATTGTAATATTTATCAAATTGATTCAGAAACTCAAGAAAAAACGTTACTAAAAGAAAATGCTCAACTGGGTGGATATAGCCTGGCAATAACCAATCCTGTATTTGGTTCCAAAACATATAATTCTACGATTTCAGATACGGTGGATATATATGGAATGTGTAAGGGAACATATTCAAATACAAACATGTTTCCAAATCTTAAATCTGATGATGAAAAACTTTCTATTTCCAGTAACTCGTGCTATTTTACTCAAACTCTTGAATATGAAAAATTATCAACATTTATAGATGAGAATGACATTTTAGAATGTTTGATAGTAAATATGTATATAGAAGATTCAAATGCTTTTATTACTACAATTTTCAACGATAAAATTGTTAGCAAAAACAGTAATACATTAAAACTTGCTAATGATATACGTGAAAAAACAATAAAATCAGTACAGATTCACTTAATTCATCAACATACACCGCTCCAACATATAATACTAATGCACTCTGTTTCATTAAGGAAATTTTAAATGATAAATCATATTCAATTTTAAAATAAGGAATGATGACTATGAAAAAAATCATAAGTATAATAACAAGCCTTGTTATGACCATGCTGTTAATATCTGCATTTTCGCTGATAGGCTCTGCTGAAGATATAACAGAAAACGGAATTACATTCAGTATTAGCAATGGAACTGCAACTGTTTACGATGTTGAAGAAAATATAGCTGATTTGGTTATTCCCGAATATGTTGGAGAAAACAGGGTTGAAAAAATATTATTACCAGAGAAAGAGCATAATTTTACTACCATTACAATTCCAGCATCTATTAAAACAGTATGCCTTTATAAATGCTCTAATCTAACAGACTTTTATGTTGATGAAGCAAATGAAAATTATTGTTCGGTTGACGGTGTTCTTTACAGCAAGGATATGAAAACATTGATTTTTTATCCACCTGCAAGAACTAAAACTACCTTTACAGTTCCTGATTGCGTTGAAAAAATAGGTGAACATATTGAATTTGAATATACAGGTTTCAGTTACGCTGTAAATCTGAAAGAAATCATACTTCCCGAGGGCTTAATTAAAATAGACGATTGTGCTTTTGCATATTGTACATTTGAAACCATTGAACTTCCTAAAAGCCTTATCGATTTAGGCGGAAGTGCCTTTGCATGTAATTTAAATCTAAGAGAAATCACTATTCCTGAAAATGTAGAATATTTTATTGAACCTTTCTATGGTTGTGATAATCTTGAAACTTTAATTCTATTAAGAGAAATTAATATAAACCTTTATCAATCATTGGGTGAACTTAAGGATTGGAATTATTTGCACTTATTACATGAGCATCCTACTGAAGTTACAGTTTATGTTACAGATAACAGATTAGCTTTATATAGCGAGGTTGCTGAATTCTGGCAAAATACTGCAAGTACAATCTTACCTTTAAGCGAAATACCGAAAGACATTATCGCAGGCGATGTAAACTATGACCAGACACTTTCAATTTCTGATATTATTATGCTGCAAAAAGGTCTTGCAAATTATGATTGTGTAAAAATGTGGAAGGCTGGTGATATGGACGGAAATGAAGATGTAAATATCTTTGATTTGATTATAATGAAAAGAGAAATTATTAATTCACTGTCATGATGCCAGCTTCATGTGCTGGTCCTCGCAAGGGGGTATGGGTTCAAGTCCCTTCACCTGCACCACCGAGTGACCTCGGAGGACAAATCGCTTCTCACTTTGTGAGGAGCGTTTTTCTTTAAGCCCGACCAGTTACTTTTCATATGTTTTTTATACAGCACAAAAAATCGGGTTCACTTAAAGTAACCCCGATTTTTCATCATATTTAAATCTATTTATGTACTGCATAAAGTTTTAGCAACTAATGAGAAATCTGAAATATCAATTCAGATTAAAGTATTCCTCTCTGTCGATTCTTCCCCGCTGCTCTCTTTTATTGTCATTTCGTTTGCGTATAAGCTCCTGCATTTCTTCATTTGTCACAACAGGATAATTTATAGCGTCTGCAAGACTAAAGTCACTTAAACTGCCGTCACAGTCAAGAAATACCCACGAACAGCTGCGTCCATCAGCATCATTTGTAAGAATCTGTGTCATGGAATATTTTTTACCGTCTTTGGTTACATCTGCTTTAATTTCAAAGGAATCATATTCATCAATAACAATTTTTTTGAATGCGGTTATATCAATACTTTCATAATCGCCGCCGTATTCTGAAAGATATGATTCTTCTGTCATTGCAAGAAAATCATCTTTTTCCTTGTTTTTAAAGAAAATATCAAATGTAAGAGTAGTATCTGTATCAAGATAACTCATAACAGCATGACTTTCCGTAATTTCGTCACACTGTTCTTCAGTGGCTGTACCACCCGAAACAAGCTTCCAGCCGTTATCATTCATAAGAACTGATATTGAATGAAATTTATATCTGAATGCTTTTCTTACAACATTCACTACAGCATTTTCGTTAGGTGCAGATATAATTTTTGAGGCTGTCAGCTTAGATGCTGCTTCCGTTTGTACAGCAGTAGGTTTCACTACCTGCTGAGTTTCTGAAGAGTCTTCATTTCCGCATGCTGTCAGCGACAATAAAAGACCTGCTGCCGATACAAATGCCGCTGCATATTTTAATCTTTTCATTTTCTCATCCTTTTTAATTTTTTAGTTCAGATAAACAATCCGCACTCTGATTTTATTCTTTTACGTAAACACTTACAATCTCACCGGTATACGCTTTGTGATACGGATCGTTTTTGTAAAATTCAAGAATATTCTTGTCAACAAAAGCGTCCTCTGTCATATCCTGAGCATACACCTTACGGCACACGAAAACCATGTCAGCCTGCTCAAAAGCCGCATTACCGTCAAGCTCGCACACTGTAAGACCCGTTTCCTTTGCCTTGTCGCAATCTCTGCCTGAATGTGTGCCGCAGAAATTCAAAGCGTCCCTGTAATTCTCACTGAAGAAAGAAATTGTAAAGAATTCATTCTTTTCTGTATATTCAAATGTTTTTCTGTTTGTTCTGATAACTGTTGTAAAAACAGGCATTCTCCAGATAAAGCCTGTCTGTCCCCATGATGCAGTCATTGTGTTATAATCAGCTGCATTTCCGCTTGTTACCAGAAACCAGTCCTTTGCAATATACTTGTAAGGATTGAAATCAAGGTTGTAAATATCTGTTTTTTTAAAACTCATAATATTCTCCATTCTGTCGCCGCAACCGACATTATATTTATGGCATACATAATTGCCTATAAATTATATTAACACAAAATGAAGAATATTACAAGTTCTTACATAAAAACGTCCGGTCTGAAATATATTTGACCGGACGTTTTACTTTGTCATCGTTTCCTTTCGTATTTTTAAAAACAAACAATCATGTTTTTTATACCGCTTCCAAGCCTTAATAATATGTACATGCTTCCTTTTATTATCAAAGCATCCTATAAGCTGTATCATACAGCATGAATTTTCTCAGGCTCTTTTAATTGCGGTTTTATACTGTAACCTAAGTTTGTCTGTTATAAGCGCAATAAATTCGGAATTGGTCGGCTTACCCTTGCAGGTATTGACTGTATAGCCAAAGAACGAGTTAAGAGTATCAAGATTACCTCTGTCCCACGCAATTTCGATTGCGTGACGAATTGCCCTTTCAACTCTTGACGAGGTTGTGTCAAAACGCTTTGCGACAGTCGGATAAAGCATTTTTGTAACACTTTCCAAAAGCTCCTTGTCATCAAGCGATGAAAGAATTGCTTCACGCAGGTAATGATACCCCTTGATATGTGCCGGTACACCGAGCTGATGGATAATCTCGGTTACAACAACCTCCATATCTTCTGCGGACTCACCGTTTTCGCCCTCTGTTCCATGAATCAACGAATTGATTCGGTCACCAAGGGAATTGACATCAAAGGGTTTGAGCATAAAATAAGCCGCACCGCCCTGCATAACCTGTCTTTCAATAAACGGGTTGTCGTATGAGGATGTAACAATGAACTCAGGTTTCTTGCCGCCGAGCGCCTGAACCTTCTTAATGAGTTCTATTGCGTCCATATGAGGCAAGATAGCGTCCACTACAACTACATCGGGACTGTCATTTTTTATTGTCTCAAACAGTGTCCCTCCATCTTTTGGTCTTGTTATGGCATACATGCCCATGCTTCTCAGCACGCTTGCACAGTTTATACCATATTCAACGCTGTCATCTCCTATTAACACCTTAATTTTGTTTACCATTGTTCTACCTCCTAAATATTTCTACTTCCATATATTATCATAATAAAACAATTTTATCAATAGCAAATGTTACGTATTTTTGACGCAATTTGCAATAAATTGTAAATATTCTTAAAACAAATTGTTAACTCTCGACATTATTCGACACGGTTCGACAATTCCTTAATAATTAATACTTTCGTCACTGCAAATTTACAGTAATCAGAGCATTGTATTTTGCCTCAATTTATCAATAAAAAAACATCAAAGAAAAAAATGCAAATAAACCGTCAGAAAATTGCCTTAATAAACTTCGCTCAAAAAGACAATATTATTATCAGACAAAAATCAAAAACAAGTTTAATGAAAGGGACAAAAAATGAAAAAAACAATAAAAATCTTTTTATCAGCCATAACGCTGTTTACTCTTAATATCTGTACAATATCAGGATATTATGCAATAAATCTTCCTGACAGCTATTATGTTTCAGACGGCGGCAGTCTTGAATTATCAACTGTTTTTTCGATTGATGCCGTATCCGATAACAATACTGCCTCCGTTTCACGAAACAACGTTTCCGGAGTACAAAAAACCAGCTTAAAGCTTTTCGGGATGTTCCCCGTAAAAAATGTTGATGTCAGAACACTTCAGCAGCCCATGCTTGTTCCCGGCGGTCAGCCATTTGGAATAAAACTTCTTATGGAGGGAGTTATGATAGTCGGAACAGGAGAAGTCAAGACAGACAACGGAATAAAGTGTCCGGCGCAGGAATGTGGTCTTTGCAAGGGCGATGTTATTTTATCCGCAAACGGAAAACCTGTAACAACAAATGACGAAATACTTGAAATAGTTTCCGATTCAGAAGGAAGTTCAATTGAGATAATTTACACCCATGAAAATGAACAGAAAAAAACCACATTAAAGCCGGCTCTTTCCGCCTCTGACGGCGAATACAAGGCAGGAATGTGGGTTCGTGACAGCATGGCAGGAATCGGTACTGTAACCTTTTGCGAAGCCTCAACCGGCCGTTTCGGCGGTCTCGGGCATCCTGTGTGTGACAGCGACACAGGAGAAATCATCCCCATTTCAAGCGGTGAAACAGCACAGGTTACAATTAATCAGGTTTTAAAGGGTACAGCCGGCACTCCCGGAGAGCTTCACGGTACCTTCTCGTCAGCATTGTCAAACGGAATTATTTACAACAACAATGAATACGGTGTATTCGGAGAAATGTTTCTGATTCCGGATGACATAAAGCCGATTCTCATGGGGCTCAAGCAGGACGTAAAGGAGGGGCATGCAACAATCCGCACAACAATTGACGAAACCGGACCACATGAATACGACATTGAAATTGAAGATATAGACTATAACGGCGACAAGACCAAGAATATGACCATTCGTGTTACCGATGAGGAGCTTATTCAGAAAACAGGCGGAATTGTTCAGGGCATGAGCGGCAGCCCTATAATACAAGACGGAAAGCTTATTGGAGCTGTTACCCATGTGCTCGTAAACAATCCTGAAAAAGGCTTTGCCATTTTCTGTGAAAATATGTACGAATCAGGAATTTCCGGATAATTATAGGTATAACAAAAGGCGTTACACGAATGTAACGCCTTAAATATCTGAAATTATTTTTCGTTGCTGAATCCACTTTCAACTAATTCGATAAGCGCTTCAACAGCTGGCTGTTCGTCAGAACCATCAGCAATAATTCTGATATCAGTTCCGCCAACAATACCAAGTGAAAGAATACCTAAAAGGCTCTTGGCATTAACTCTGCGTTCTTCCTTTTCAATCCAGATTGATGACTTGAATTCATTAGCCTTCTGAATGAAGAAAGTTGCAGGTCTTGCATGTAAACCTACCTGATTCTTAACCATTACATCTTTAACAAACATAATAAACTCTCCTATCTTTAAATAATGGACGAAATATATTTTTATTTCATTATCCATTTACTTGCTTTATATTTACAGCTTACTGTAATAAATTATACAAGCTATTTTCAAAGTAGTCAACGAGAAAATTACACTAAAATGCATTTTAAGGCGAATTTTCTACGCTTTGATGAATGTTGTATTTTTTGCAGGGGTTTGATTTGGTAATATTAACGAATCTTTTGTATCGTTAATTAAAACTATTCACCATAAACAATTTTCAACATGCATTTGTGTACAGTTTAGCCAACAAAAAGTTCAGCAATATCACTTGATTATCCATTTATTTCGTCAAATTACCTATATTTTTCAATGATATCCTACATATTAAAACAATTGAATTTACTTGTTTTCCCTGCCTTTTATATATTCTGCATACATATCTGGACGGTTTTTCATTGTAATTTCAAGACTTTTTTCAAGCCGCCAGTCTGCAATATTTTTATGATGTCCCGAAAGCAGCACAGGAGGCACTGCTTCCCCCTCCCATATTTCAGGGCGTGTGTACTGAGGGTATTCCAGAAGTCCGTTAAAATGACTTTCATCCTCAAAGCATTCAGCGCTTGACAGAACGCCGTCACACATCCTTGCAACAGCGTCTGTAACAACTGCCGCAGGAAGCTCGCCGCCTGTCAGAACATAATCACCGATTGATATTTCTTCATCAACAATTCTGTCAAGAATTCTCTGGTCAACCCCTTCATAGTGTCCGCACAGAATAAGAATATTGTCTAATCCTGAAAGCTCTATAGCTTTTTTCTGTGAAAAAACACTGCCTTTCGGGGTCATATATATTGTATGCGGCTTTTTCCCCAGCTGTTCACAGATTGCATTATAGCAGTTGTAAATCGGGTCAGCCTGCATAACCATCCCCATTCCGCCGCCATAGGGAATATCATCAACACGTCTGTGCTTATCATTGGTATAATCCCTTATCTGATGACAGCAGACCTCGATAGCGCCCTTTTTTCTTGCTCTGCCGACAATGCTTTCGGAAAGAATACTTTCACACATTTCCGGAAAAAGTGTTGCAATATCAATTCTCATCAAAAAGACCCTCCAGAGGACGAATGAGTAAAAGCTTATTTTCAATGTCAGTTTCCACAATTACATCCGGTATTGCAGGAACATAACAGCTTTTTCCGTCCTTTTCAACCTCATAGACATCATTTGCACCAGTCTGAAATACATCCTTTACAGTGCCATATTCAACACCTGTATCAGCATCCTTTACAGCAAGTCCTATAAGGTCAGCAATAAAATATGTTCCTTCTTCAAGTTCAATATCGTTTCTGTCAATGTAAACTATGCTGTTTCTGAGCTTATTTGCAGCTTCCGGCGTATCTATACCCTTGAATTTTACAAGAACCGTATTTTTATGTACTCTTGCGTTTTCGACTGTCAGCGCCTGTCTGTCCTTGCCACAGTAGAGAACATCAAATTCACATAAAAATTCCGCATCATCACTCCAAGGCATTATTTTTACATCGCCTCTAAGACCATGAATATTGACAATTTTGCCTGTTTCAAGAAAATCCTTCAAAGAAATCCCTCCGTTTTCCATATTATTCTCTATAAACATTAAAAGGCTTAAATCTGTTCGTATGAACGATTCAAGCCTCAAAAATCAATCGATTTCAACTGCAACCTTGAGATTGCTTCTTGCAGCACCCGCACGCATAATAGTACGGATCGCCTTTGCAATTCTGCCCTGCTTACCGATAACTCTGCCCATATCATCAGGAGCAACATTCAGATGAAAAACGATAACGCCTTCCTCGTTTGGTGCATCTTCCGTGATTTTAATGGCTGATTTATCCTCAACAAGATCCTCTACGATTGCATAAAGTAATTCTTTCATTTAAGTACCTCCGCAAGGTCTATTTAAGGGCAAGAGATTTACTCCTGCCGCTCAATATCCCCGAATACAGATTAAAGAACACCGTTTTTCTTTAAAAGTGTCTTAACTGTGTCAGTTGGCTGTGCACCTTCTGCAATCCACTTCTTAGCCTTATCAGCGTCAACTGAAACCACTGAAGGTTCCTTTGTTGGATCGTAGTAACCGATTTCTTCAATGAATCTACCATCTCTTGGGTATCTTGAATCAGCAACAACTATACGATAAAACGGAGCTTTCTTAGCACCCATTCTTCTGAGTCTGATTTTAACTGCCATTTGTTTCACCTCCCAAAAAAATATGTGTATATCAAAGCGGCTTTGCCGCATTTGAATTCTATTTTAGTATAAGAACTGAAATTCCAAGTCCTGCAAACAAAAGTCCCAAGGCTGCATAAAAAATTCTTGCACCTGTCCTTTTAAATACCTTTGAAACGCCCTTTGACCTGCGGTTGTTAAAAAACCAGTTCCAGTTAAAAATTGCCGCCATTATGCAGTAAACGCCTATTAAGACAGCAATTATTCCGACTAAAAGCACCTCGTGTTCTTCCTGCATTATCCTCACGCCGCCCTTCGTTTTTTACATTGGCGGCAGCTTATCAAGATTCATGCCGGCAAGCCTTCTCATCATCTTCTTGTTTTTAGGTCCTTTTCCGCCCAGCTGCTTCATCATCTTCTGCATCTGTTCAAACTGCTTCAAAAGCTTATTTACATCCTCAACCTTAGTACCGCTTCCGGCAGCAATTCTGCGTTTTCTCTGCGGATTTATAATTGAAGGCTTTGCTCTTTCAGCCTTTGTCATTGAAGTAATCATCGCTTCAATTCTGACAAACTGCTTTTCATCAATATCCACATCCTTGAGCTTATCGCCCACTCCCGGAATCATCGAAATAATGGACTTGAGGGAACCCATTTTCTGAATCTGACGAAGCTGCTCCAGAAGATCACTCATGTCAAATTTGTTTTCCTGAAGCTTTTTTGCCATCTGTTCGGCTTCCTTCTGACTAAAAGCATCCTCCGCTTTTTCAATGAGCGTCATAACATCGCCCATGCCAAGAATTCTTGAAGCCATTCTTTCAGGATGGAACTTTTCAAATTCATCAAGCTTTTCGCCCGTACCTACGAATTTGATAGGCTTACCCGTAACAGCAAGTACCGAAAGCGCCGCACCGCCTCTTGCATCAGAGTCAAGCTTTGACATAAGGACACTGTTAATTCCAAGTGCTTCATCAAATGCTTTTGCAACGTTTACGGAATCCTGACCTGTCATTGCGTCAACAACAAGCATGATTTCGTTCGGCTGAACCTCGGATTTGATGTTTTTAAGCTCATCCATAAGCTCTGTGTCTATATGAAGACGACCGGCTGTGTCAAGGATAACGATATCGTTTCCATAATCCTTTGCATGTGCAAGCGCCTGCTTTGCAATAACAACAGGATTTATCTGTCCCATTTCAAAGACCTTTACATCTGCCTTTTCACCAACAACCTGAAGCTGGTTTATAGCAGCAGGACGATAGATATCGCACGCAACAAGCAGCGGTCTGTGACCTTCCTTTTTGAAATACTTTGCAAGCTTTGCCGAATGGGTAGTTTTACCCGAACCCTGAAGACCGCACATCATAATAATTGTAGGTCCTTTTGACGCCATGTTTATGCGGGCGTTAGAATCTCCCATAAGCTCACACAGCTCATCCCTTACGATTTTAATAACCTGCTGTGCAGGAGTAAGGCTTTCAAGAACCTCGTTTCCGACAGCCTTTTCTGAAACCTTTGCAACAAAATCCTTTACAACCTTATAGCTTACATCGGCTTCCAGAAGTGCAAGACGAACTTCACGCATTGCTTCCTTTATATCTGATTCTGTAAGCTTACCTCTTGATTTAAGCTTTTTGAATACATTGTTAAGCTTTTCGGACAAACCTTCAAATGCCATAAAGTTCTCTCCCTTCGGTCACTAAAATATTTCCTTGCCTTCAGCGGCAAGCTTTGAAATTGTTTTTAAATCAGTATCATTTTGCGTACTGCGGATTTTTTCGTCTGCAAGCACTGATATTTTTTCAAACTGTTCTCTGCACTTTACAATTTTTCCGACAAGCCCGAGCTTTTCTTCAAGCTGCGTCAGAGTCTGTTCCCCACGTTTAATGCTGTCACGCACCGCCTGACGGGTTATTCCCGAGTTTTCAGAAATTTCCCCAAGGGACATATCCTCCCAGTAATAATATTTCATAAGCTCCTGCTGTCTGTCCGTCAGCATACATTCATATACATCAAGAAGCAGAACAAAGTCAAGATTTTTACCTGCGGACATTTTACCACCTCTTTACTGTAAAGGCAAATCACTTTACACATTATATCACGTATTTTCTCTGTTGTCAAGCAGTTTCAGAAGAATTTTCTGACGAAATTCATATAATGAAGCAGATTAAGTTTGGCAAATAGACAAATTTCAATTCAGATTTTTTAACTAATCAGCATTCGAAACTTAACGCACGAAAATAATTTTTCTTTAAGTATCCCACCTATAAAACATGCATATAATCAAAGTTCATAAATTTTATTGTTATTTTTTCTAAAAACGCTTGACAAACGCACGTTTTTTTGTTATAATGTTCATATCAAATGATAATCAATACAAACCGGATTTTCAGGAGAATAATCATGCGATATTCAAAACAGCGTGAGCTTGTTCTTAAAACTGTTCTTGAAAACAAAATTCATCCAAATGCTGAATTTGTATACAACACATTAAAGGAAGAATATCCTGATTTAAGTCTCGGAACAGTTTACAGAAATTTAAATTCCCTTGTCAAGAACGACATGCTCAGAAAAATCAGCATTCCAAATGGTTCGGATTGCTTCGACGGAACACTCGCGGAGCATCAGCATCTTGTATGCACCCAGTGCGGAAAGGTTATTGACATCTGCATACCGGAGCTTGAAAAGGTCAGCAATAACGTTCTGATCAAAACAGGATTCACCATAAACAGTTCTTCTTTGGCTTTTGAAGGAATTTGTAAGGAATGCAATAAGTAATTTTATGCGAATTCAGATACTTTCAATCAGTATCTTCATTGTTTTTTCTTTCTCTATACCACACAAGTAAAAAGCACTCTTTAAAGAGTGCTTTTTACTTTTATTGACAAAATAGATTCCACCTTCGTTCTTGTTGAATTTCCACAAACCAAGTCGTTATATTATGTTGTAACAGCAGAATTATGCATAAAAGCATTGACAACCTCCCACTTTTTGAGTTATACTATTAACATGATAAATATCGCATACTAACAGCAAGTTTTTCTCCTTAAATGACAACGGTGCTTTTTCTTTATTGAAAAAGCACCGTTTTTTAATAAATCAAGTCAGAATACGCAATACGATATTTCGAAAAAGCATTTTCACTGTATTTTTTTGAATATGTTTTAAGCTCATATACCGTATCCGGTGTATCATCCAAAGGAAGCTTTACACTAAACCCTCTCGACCCATTTGAATTTTCCGACACATACAAAGTACCGCCAAACACCTTACAAAAACGATTTACAATAAACATATCCGTATTAACCTCATCGCCCTCATACAGCTTTACAGATTTCACAAATCTTCTTTCAACATAATCAGTGCCGCATCTGTCCGGAGCAACGGTAAGCGAAACGCAATCTTCAATACGTTCCGCTGAAATAACTATCACATTATTCTCGGAATTGCCTCCATTAGCAAGCAGAACCATGGACAAAAGAAACGCCGTAAGTCTTTCAGGGTCAGCTCTTACATACAATTCAGGCTGAATATTTTTTCTGATACAGATTTTTTCTCTCAATACATCAACAGAGCTTAAAATAAATTTTTCAAGCACTGCTGATAAATCTAGTTTATATTTTTCAACATATTCATCTGCCTTAATAATAAGCTCAAGAATATTAATTGAAGCTTTGAGCAGCTTGCAGCAATTGCCGGAAATTATATCAATATGCTTCTGATCTTCATATATGCCCACATCAGCAAGAACTTTTCTAAGACGTTCATTAGAAAACCCTATGCCTGAAACGGCATCTCTTGTTGCGCCAGACTGATTGATAATCACTTCTCTGACGCCCTTACAATTTACATATGAATACATAACATCATCGCCGCTTGTCTGGATAACATATACTCCGTCTCCGCAATCGGGATAATTAATTACTCTGCATTCAAAATATAGTCCGTTATGCTTTACATAATACACACCACTTTTAAGAGGACGTTTTTCATTTTCAAAAAGCAACGAACAGTTTTTTCCATAAAAAGAAAAAATGTCATCTTCTTTATTGAGCCAGAGAATATTAAAATTATAATCGGTAATAATAACAATATCGGATGAATATGCAAAAACAGCTTTCAAGTTATCCATAACGTTCTCCTTCCCAAAAATTAATGTCCAGACAAAAAGCACATAAAATGACTATTTTATTCAAAAAAACTTATTTTAATATATTATACAATATTTTTCGTAACATGTAAAGTGATAAATAGGCGGTTAATATATTTGTTGGAATTGCACATTTTTTCAAAAACCCAAGACACAAAAGTTGTCAATTGTATCTCATTATACAAAAAAGTAGTTATTTTTTTATCAAAGCACTTGAAATTATTGTAATTTTGGTGTAAAATAAAAGTATAAAAATTTAGGAGGTATTTTCCAATGTCAGTAAAAGTTGCTATTAATGGTTTTGGTCGTATAGGCCGTCTCGCATTCAGACAGATGTTTGGTGCTGAAGGTTATGAGGTTGTTGCTATCAACGATCTTACAAAGCCTTCAATGCTCGCACAGCTTCTCAAGTATGATACAGCTCAGGGTGGCTACTGCGGCAGAATCGGCGAAAACCTTCACACAGTTGAAGCTAACGACGAAGCTGGTACAATCACAGTTGACGGTAAGGAACTCAAGATTTATGCTATGGCTAATGCCGCTGAACTCCCATGGGGCGAAATCGGCGTTGACGTAGTTCTTGAATGTACAGGTTTCTACTGCTCAAAGGACAAGTCACAGGCTCATATCGATGCAGGTGCTAAGAAGGTTGTTATTTCTGCTCCGGCAGGCAATGACCTCAAGACAATCGTTTACAGCGTAAACGAAAAGGAACTTACAGCAGATGATAAGATCATCTCAGCTGCTTCATGCACAACAAACTGCCTCGCTCCTATGGCTGACACACTTAACAAGTATGCAGAAATCCAGAGCGGTATCATGAGCACAATTCACGCTTACACTGGTGACCAGATGATTCTTGACGGTCCACACAGAAAGGGTGACATGAGAAGAGCAAGAGCTGGTGCTGCTAACATCGTTCCTAACTCAACAGGCGCTGCTAAGGCTATCGGTCTTGTTATTCCTGAACTCAACGGCAAGCTCATCGGTTCTGCACAGAGAGTTCCTGTTCCAACAGGTTCAACAACAATCCTTACAGCTGTTGTTAAGGGCAATGATGTAACAGTTGACGGCATCAACGCAGCTATGAAGGCTGCTGCTTCAGACAGCTTCGGCTACAACGAAGATGCTATTGTTTCATCAGACGTTATCGGTATGAAGTACGGTTCACTCTTCGATGCTACACAGACAATGGTATCAAAGATTGCTGATGATCTCTATGAAGTTCAGGTTGTTTCATGGTATGACAATGAAAACTCATACACATCACAGATGGTTAGAACAATCAAGTACTTCGCTGAACTTGGCTAATTAAAAACCAGAATATAGAAATCCGGCAGAAACTGCCGGATTTTTTATCACAAAATGAAAAAAGGATGCCTTTTCAGGTATCCTTTTTTATATATCATTTCTTTTTAATTTTAACTTTTGAAAGCACTGCTGTTCCTGCAGTCAAAACAAGCCCTGCTGCTGCCGCAACAGCAACAGCAGAATCACCTGCACCTGTTGTTGTTGACTCAACCTCTGCCGCTGCAGTAGTAGCCTCAGTTACTTCTGTTGATTCAGAAGTATCTGTTGCAGCTGTTGTTTCAATAATATTTTCTTCAATATTCGAGGTTCCATACTGCCCCGTACCTGTGACAGTAAAAATAACCTTTACACTATCCTTAATCTGTGTATTCTTCGGAAGATCGGCAACATTTGTACCCTTGAGACCATCATACAGATAAACTCGTGTTTCAGGATCTCTGCCGGCTTCGTAATATGCCGTATTTATTGCATTAGGACTCATTTGATAGTTAACGCTTACGCCATCAACATAAACAGATGTTACATTTACGCTTATATCAGGATAACTGTCAGCTGTAATATTCGGAATTGAAAGCGCTAAAAATGTAAGCTCAGTTGCGCCGCCGTCGCCAGCCACCTTCCATTCAACCTCATACTGGGCATCGCCGTTAATTTCTGCAACAGTAGAACCTATAGTTGTATTGTCTGCGTCCCATACAGCAGACGAGCCTATTTCACCGCATATATAAGCCTTTGTAGGAAGTGCATCGGCGGCATTTACTGTAAATGAAGGCAGAAGGAGTGCCGTACATGCCGATAATACTGTTATTATTTTTTTCATTTATTTTTCTCCATTCAGTCATATTTATCTCAACTTAAATTATAACATTTTTACTGTGCATCTGTCTATATATAAATTTTATAAATATAAAATGTAAAAAATGCATGAAACAACTATATTTGCACAATACAGTTTACAGAAATATTACAAAGCTCCTTTACTCTGCATTTTCCACAAGAATATTCAAAGCTTCTGCCATAAGTGAAGCAGGCTTTTGATTTTTTATAAGCTTTATGCTGATATAGGATTTATCAAGACTGTTAAACAGAACACGCCCCTTATAAGCAGAAGAAACAGCATTTATCTGTGACATCGAGAGTGTATCAACATAAAAATACAAACTTTCCTTTCTCTGCTGTATTTCAGTTATACCAAGATTTGAAGCAGTATTTCTTAAAAGTGAAGCGTCAATAAGTCCGATTACAGCTTCAGGCGGTTCGCCAAAACGGTCAATAAGCTCATCTATCATTTCAAGCTTATCTTCATGATTTTCAACAGACGCAATTTTCTTGTAAATGTCAATTCGCTGTGCCAGACTTTCAATATAGTCTTCAGGAATGTGTGCATCAATCTGAATATCAACGGTACATTCGGACTTCTTCTTTATCGGTTCACCTTTTTCCTCGGCAATAGCTTCGTTCAGAAGCTTTATATACATGTCATATCCCACCGATTCCATATGCCCGTGCTGTTTTCCGCCCAAAAGACTTCCTGCACCTCTTATTTCAAGGTCACGCATAGCAATTCTGAAGCCGCTTCCGAACTGGGTGAACTCTCTCATTGCATTAAGCCTTTTTGAAGCAACCTCTGTAAGAATCTTTTCACGTCTGAATGTAAAATATGCATATGCTCTTTTATTTGAACGTCCGACTCTGCCCCTTAACTGGTAAAGCTGTGATAGCCCGAAATAATCCGCATCCTCGATAATGAGCGTGTTCACATTAGGAACATCAACGCCCGTTTCAATAATTGTCGTACAGATGAGAATATCTATTTCATGCTCTAAAAGCTGCCCCCATATATCCGACATTTCCTCCTCGGACATTTTTCCGTGTGCATAGGCAATCCGTGCATCAGGTATAAGTTCCTGAAGCTTTGCCGCACAAAGAGAAATCGTTTCAACACGATTATGAATATAGTACACCTGTCCTCCACGCTTGAGCTCCTTGTTTATTGCCTGTACAATCAGCGCCATGTTAAACTCGACAACATAGGTCTGTACCGGATATCTGTCCTGAGGCGGCTCATCAATTACCGACATATCACGAATACCGCTCATTGCCATATTAAGTGTTCTTGGGATAGGTGTTGCCGAGAGGGTAAGCATGTCAACACCCGGAAAATTCTTTTTGAATTTCTCCTTATGCGCAACGCCGAAACGCTGCTCCTCATCAACAATAGCAAGCCCCAGATTTTTGAATTCAACATCCTTCTGTACCAGACGATGAGTGCCGATAATTATATCCACAATTCCTTTTTTAAGCTTCTTTAAAATTTCCTGCTGCTGCTTTGGAGTTCTGAAACGTGACAGCAGCTCTACATTTACCGGAAACTGTTCAAAGCGCCTTGTTGCGGTCTGGTAGTGCTGCATTGCCAGTACAGTTGTGGGAACAAGAATTGCACATTGCTTTCCGCTTTCAACGCATTTCATCGCTGCACGAAGTGCAACCTCGGTTTTTCCGAATCCCACATCACCGCAAAGCAGTCTGTCCATAGGACGTGGCTTTTCCATATCCTCTTTGATCTCCTCAATTGATTGCAGCTGGTCATCTGTTTCGGCATAAGGAAAACGAGCCTCAAAATCCCGCTGCATCTCATCATCAGGGAAGAACGCAAAGCCTTCACTTTTTTCACGCTTTGCATACAGCGCAATAAGCTCATGAGCCATGTCCTTTACGGCTTTTTTTACATTGTTTCGTGCCTTCTGCCATTCATTTGACGAAAGCTTGTGAAGCTTTACGCCGGTATCATCCTTTGAACCGATATAGCGTGACACCATGTCAAGCTGGGTAACGGGAACGTAAAGAGTATCCTTGCCTGCATACTGAATGGTGATATAATCCTTTGTTATACCCTCAAGCTCAAGCTTTCTTATTCCGACAAAACGCCCGATTCCATGAAGTGTATGCACTACAAGGTCTCCGGGAGCAATATCCGAAAGATTTTTTATTTCTTCTCCTTTTTTATGGCGCTTCTTTTTGCGCTTTGACGAAGTTGCCTTTGCCTGTGTAATAACAGCCGTTTTGTTTTCGGGGTATTCAAACCCTGCCGACAAGCTACCGGTCATAAGAAGAACAGCACCTGTATCGCACTCGGAATTTTCCTGCGCAATAACGCATTTTATGCCGTCATTTTCAAGGTCCTGCTTTATAATAGGCAGCGTCTTTTCGCTTCCGGCAATAAGAAGTGTCCTGTAGCCTTTTTCGGTAAAGCTTTTTAAATCCTCGTCAAGCTGACGCATTTCACCGCCCCAGGGAGCATTATGAAGTGCTTCAAAGTTTATGATTTTTTTGTATTCAATTCTGTCAAGTCCCTGCACAAAATTGCTTAAAAACAGCTGTCTGCCTGAGCTCTTTTCAAGAATTTCAGAAAATTCAAAATAATGTTCCTCAAGACCCTTGCACAGTTCCCCTGTTTCAATCAGGATTTTACAGTCCTCGTTATACTGTGCCATTACACCTTTTGCGTGTTCGGACGCAGAAACATATTCTGAAAAAATAACAGTGCCGTCAAAGTATTCAAGCACAGAGGGTTTTTCATCGTAAATAAGCGGTGTGTACTTATCAATACACACAAGCTCTGCGCCTTCACGCAGAAGCTCGCAGTCTCCGGCAAAGTTTTCACGGATTATATCAGCCTTTTTGCTTCTGAGCTTTTTGCCCAGAGCTTCGATTTTATCGGCAAGCAAAGCTCTGTCGGTTACCGTTTCAAGTGCCGGTGCAATTTCAATACTGTCAATATTATCTGTACGTCTTTGCGTTTGTACATCAAAATATGAAATACTGTCAACATCATCGCCCCAGAATTCAATTCTGACAGGATTTGCCGACTGTACCGGAAAAATATCTGCAATAGCACCTCTTACGGCAAACTGCGACGGTCCTTCCACCTTGTCACAGCGCACATATCCCATATCAATAAGCTGTTTTTTCAGATTCTCAGTATTTATTTCTGTTCCGGATTTAATGGAAACTGTGTTTTCTGCAAGAGTTTTCTCAGGGATAACAGGCTGCATTATTGCTTCGATGCTTGCGCACACTATTTTACACTGCCCGTTTATAAGCTTTGAAAGTGTCGCAATACGCTGATGCTCGTATTCCCTTGAAAAGCCCTCCATTTTTGTAAGGGCAAATTCCCTTGACGGGAAAAACGATGCAAAGTCAGTATCTCCTGCCATTACGTCAATATCGTCGCAAAGCTTTCTTGCCTGTGCCTCGCTTTCGCAGATTACAAGCAAGGGTTTATCTGTAAAAAATGCATATATAAATTGTGCCTTATGAACAGCTGAAAGCCCTGTCGCACAAACAGGACTTATCTTGTTATCTATAAACTGCTGAACATCTTTAAAGCCTGACAGTTCTCTGAATGTATCTCTGAAAAATCTCATTGTTTCTCCTTTTCTCTCTTCTTTTTTTGAAAAAAGAAGCAAAAACTTTTATATCGGGGTGACGCTGGACCCATATTGCGTTTTAGTTTACTTATAAATTAAAATAAACTCCGCATATTTTATTAAGAATATATATTTATATTTATCTTTCAAACTTTCTGTTCATTTCTTGCTTGTGCAAGAAACGAACCAAAGAACACACAAACTTTTTTCTTTTCTTGAAAAGAAAAAAGTCAGCAAAAAAGAAAAAATTCCTTACATGAATTTGTTGCTTAAATAATAATGTTTCCTTGTACTTGGCAACTTCATAATTATATAGTTAAATTTCCATTTATAAATGGTTGCAGCTCAAAATAAACTTGCAGACTTTCTCAAGCTATAGCTTAATTTGCGGGGAGAACTGCGCTTTATGCAGACTTTCTGCAGCAGTTTACTTTTTATCGGGTATGGTAGTTCTTTTAATGGGAAACAGTATGATTGTATTTTAAATTATGACGCTTCAATTTTCTTTGTTCAAACTTTCTTTTTATAAGAAAGTTTGTGTGTTCTTTGGTATCTTT
>SVNU01000172.1 GCA_015066715.1 Ruminococcus sp.
TGCAGCATCATATAGGGTGTACCAATTATTATGAGTTTTACCAGCACGTCTTTTTTGTTGTTCATAGGGAATTTCTTTGCGTCTAAAACCAAGTTCTGCTACTATTCCACGCAGAAAAGGTGTTGGATCTTCTAACTTTCGCAACACATCTATAAAGCTTTTGTCATATAAACCAAAGCCTGTAAAATGCTCAATCTGCTCAACGTCAGACATCTTTTTTATAAGCTTGTAATAGCAGGTTCGCAGAAAACGCATTACAGGATTTTCACGGCTTGTAGTCTTTATTGCCGATACGATTTTATATCCTTTTTCCCATTCTTTTATAAGGGTTGGTATCATTTCTACAGGATCCTGAAAATCGGCACACATAAGAATAGTACAGTCACCTGATGTCTGACAAAGCCCGTAATAAGGGGAGTTAAACTGTCCGAAATTCTTTGCATTGAATATAGCTTTGACCCTTTTGTCATTTGAAGCAATCTGTTGAATAATCTCTCTGGTTTTATCGGTTGAATCATTATCAATAAACAGTATTTCAAAGCTATAATTGCTAAGATTTTTTTCCATTTCCGAAATAATGGCTTCTGATAATGGCTTAACGTTTTCCTCTTCATTAAAGGTAGGAATAACAATACTTATTTTCACTGTATCACTCCATTTTTTCTGAAAGCAATAACTTCCCTTACACCACTTTCAAATGATATTGTCGGAATATAGTCTGTTGCTTCTATTGTTTTACTTATATCAGCCTGTATACCAATCATTTTCTCTTGAGATGGGGGCTGAAATATGCATTTTGCTGAGTTACCGTATTCTTGTGCCAGAGCAGTAATATAATTTCTAAGTGGCATGGAATGCTGATTTGCAATACAGTATATACCGGAAGCAGCGGGACTTTTTCCAAGAAGATAGAACATTTTGCCTGCATCTTTTTCATTAAGATAGTTCCACATCTGTGTAGCTGCAGAAAAAATAGCAGGTTCTTCCTTTATAAACTGATCTACAGCATAATTAATCATAGTGCCATCGTTATCCAAGGTGCCATAAACACTAAATATACGTCCCCATATATGTGTCATTTTATACAATTCACACATTCGACGACTTAACATATTAGCTGACAATTTTGCAATACCATATGTTGTAATAGGTTCAGGTCTTGTATCCGGAGTAATTACGCCATCCACTAAACCATATTCAGCCTGAGAACCTGCGCCTATAAATTTTTTGCAGCCTAATCTGTGAGCAAGTTCAACTGCAGATAAGGTTGCACGAATATTATTTTCCTGTGCAAGAGGAAAATCACGCTCCGCTCTGCTTGTACATCCCCATGCAATATGATAAAACACATCATAGTATTCATCGTCAATGTTCATATTGTCATATGAATCAAAATCACATTCTTTGATTTTGATAAGGGGGGAGTTTTGCAGTCTTGATAATCTGGATGTCCCTTTTCTTACAATAGCAAGCACTTCACAACCATTGGCTATGCATTCATTGATTAACGCAACGCCTATCATACTTGTAGCGCCTGTTACAACAACTCTCAATTATAATACCTCCAAATTAAATATGGCACATGAGTATTGAAAAATTACAAAGCCATAATCGTATCATACAGTGTTCTGTCCAAAAGCGGTTCTTGATCCTGATTAGGCTTTCCAAATTCGAGCTTTGGAAAAACGTAAGTAGGTTCATTGATCCTGATCTCTATAAATTGAGGACCTTCAATTGAAAATATTTCCTCATTTATCTGATCTAAGCTTTCTGCCACATAACAGGGTATTCCATATGCTTTACTGATCTCCATAAAATCAGGAACAGTATAACCTCCGACTGGAACTGTCTGATAATAATTACTGTTAAAATACATTTCCTGAAAGTGCCGTATCATTCCCAAGGATGAATTGTTAATAACAATTATTTTAACTGGAAGTTTTTCCCGTGCAACGGTCTGAAGCTCCTGTATATTCATTTGAATGCCACCATCGCCATTAAAGCTAAATACCGTATTATGTGAAGCAAGAGTGCATCCAATGGCAGCAGGAAGCGAATACCCCATTGCACCGTGCCCCCCTGAAAAATAAATTCTTTGCCCTTTTTTTGTTTTCAGAGACTGTGCGATCCATACCTGATTCTGCCCCACATCTGTTGTAATAATGGAATTTTCGGGTATAAAGTCTCCTATCCTTGCTATGAACTTGTTAGGCATTCTGTCATCAATTCCAGACAGCAATTCAGCGATTTCATCACAAATCAATTTCCATTTGGAAAAATCGTTTGAACCTGCATTATCAAAAAGATAATTCAATACTTTTTTAATATCCGCACATATCTGTATTTCGTCACTATGCACTTTATAAGAAAGCTCTCCTGAGTCTATATCGACCCTTATTATTTTAGCATTTGGTGCAAAATTTTCTCTTTTAGCACCTACTTGTCTGACATCAAGCCGTGCACCGAAGCATATAACAAGATCACTTTTAGCTACTATAAAATTAGCTGTTCTTTTACCGTATGCTCCGATAAATCCGTAACTTTTTTCCGGACTGACATCAACAGCCGGCATCGTAGTTATCACAGGGATGTCTGTCATAGAAAGGAATTTATTAAGAACATCTGTCGAATCTGATGATTTTACTCCATTTCCTATTAAAATCACAGGTCTTTTACAGACATTCAACTGCTCAATTATTTCTGAATAATCTTCATTTGAAGCGATTTTTTCAGCTGAATATCCCTGCATATTATTCGGGTCGATCTCAGCTCTGAAAATGTTCATAGGAATATCAAGAAGAACCGGTCCCTTTCTTCCGCTATGCATAACACTGAACGCATGATCGAGGTGCCATTTGAGAGTATTGGGATCGGTGATTTTGGCTGAATATTTGGTTACAGTATCAACCATAGAAACTATATCCGTTTCTTGAAAACCTCTCTGCCTTACAGCCAATTCTCCTTTTGATTCAAAAGTATTGACCTGACCTGTAATAAATAAAACGGGAATGGAATCAAAATAAGCATTGCAGATCCCTGTAATAAGATTTGTTGCACCTGGACCGCTTGTTGCATATGCAACTCCCGCTTTTCCGCTTGCCTGTGCATAGCCGCAGGCAGCAAAAGCGGCTCCTTGCTCGTGGTATGTGATATGAGCGGTTATTCTGTCTTTATACTTACTGAATGATTCCATAAGATGAGTAACCATACCGCCGGGATAACCAAAAGCGTCTGTTATTCCTTTATCCGATAAATATTCAACAATATAATCTGATGCCTTCATATAATATATCCTCTAATACTTATTTAACCTTTCACAGCCTCCGTAATAACCTCAGCCATATAATCGATCATCTCATCTGACATACCGGGATAAACGCCGACCCAGAAGGTGTTGTTCATAATGAAATCGGTATTGTCAAGATTTCCTACAGTTCTGTAAGCATCGGTGTT
>SVNU01000173.1 GCA_015066715.1 Ruminococcus sp.
TGAGTTGTATTTTGAAGAGCCCAACATAGAACAATTTATAGAGCGTCTTGAAACACTTTACCCTGAAATCGAATATGTCAATCACCTGATGACACACAGTTGGGGGCAAAAGGTGGTCAGATTCTACGATTTGGACGGTAACTTAATTGAAGTAGGAACACCATTGTAAAATATATCGGTCAGTTAATTTCGCCTTGCGTGACAGTTATTTACACACCATCGCCGATACATCTTCACTCCGATAATTTAAAATACAGGCTCTCGCCGACCTTGAACGAGGTTACGCCGAGAGCTTTTTTATATTTCGGAGAGAATTAAATAATAAACCGAACTCTATATTATAAGCTTGAAATACTTGCAATAATGTGGTAAAATAAACTTGTTTTCAAATAAGAATTGCAGGTGAAAAAATAATGAAGATAATTGCAGTTGCTGCGTTAACGGCAGGCGGAAAAACAACTATTGTAAATGAAATAAAGCGGCAGATGAAAAATGTAAAATCACTTCATTTTGATGATTATTCTTTTGAAGGGGAAGTTGACGATTTTTATGACTGGGTAATGCAGGGAGCAGATTATAATGTGTGGAATTTAAGTCCGCTTATAAAGGATATATGTGAAATTCAGGAACGTTCAGAGTGTGATTATTTATTATTGGACTATCCGTTTGCTTATTGTCATAAGGAGCTAAGCGAGTATATTGATTGCGCAATTTTTGTGGATACGCCATTGGATATTGTGCTGGCAAGAAGAGTGCTGAGAGATATGAAGGAGGCAACGGGCGAGGAAATCAGAGAAGATATGGAGATATATCTTAAATATGCAAGAGCGGCTTACGTTCAAATGTTAAAAGATGTGCTGCCTTCATCAGATTATGTTATAGACGGAACAAAAGAGTTGGAAGAAAAGGTTGAGGAAATAAAAAAGATAATTATATCGTTATAAAAATTCATGTTGCTTAGGAGGGATACTGTGACTAATATTAAGTGGCTGTTTTTTGATGTAGGCTCAACGCTTATTGATGAAACGGAATGTTACAATCATAGAATAAGGGACGCTATTGAGGGTACAAATATTACTTTTGAGCAGTTCAATGATAAGCTGATATTTTTTGCAAAACAAAATCTGAAGGGTGATATCGAGGCACTGAAATATTTCGGACTTACTAAAACACCTTGGCATAAAGAAGATGAAAAGCCTTACGAAGAAGCTGAACGTGTCCTCAAAGCTCTTTACGAAAAGGGATATAATATCGGAATAATCGCAAATCAGTCGATGGGTACAGAAAAGCGGCTTGAAAACTGGGGGCTTATGAAATACATAAAGCTTGTTGTGGCTTCCGCCGAAGAAGGTGTTGCAAAGCCTGACAAGGAAATTTTTCTGAGAGCGTTAAGGCGTGCAGAATGTCTGCCCGAAAACGCTGTTATGATTGGCGACAGAATAGACAACGATATTGAGCCTGCTAAAAAGCTCGGAATGAAAACAATATGGGTAAAGCAAGGCTTTGCTGTTTATCAGACGGCTGTGAATGATTTTCAGAAGGCTGATTATGTTGTTGATAGGTTGCCGGATATTTTGGAGGTGTTGTAATGTTTTATTAACAGCATGGTGAAGGCTAAAATTCAGACAGCAACAACCAGTTGCTTGATTGATACAGCATTATGTGATATACTGTTATTGAGGTGATAAATAATGGAAACAAAGGAAATTATATTTGAACTCCGCACAAAAAACGGATTATCGCAGGACGAGCTTGCAGAGAAAGTTTTTGTAACAAGACAGGCTGTTTCACGTTGGGAAAACGGCGACACTGTACCGAACACTGAAACACTCAAACTCCTTTCAAAGCTTTTTGATGTTTCAATAAATACTCTTCTCGGTTCTCCGAGAGAGCTTATCTGCCAGTGCTGCGGAATGCCCCTTGAAGATTCCGTTATCAGTAAGGAAAAGGGCGGCGATTTCAACGAGGATTACTGCAAATGGTGTTACGCAGACGGAGAGTATATGTACGGCGATATGGACGAGCTAATTGATGTTTGCGTAAAGAATATGGTGAATGAAGAACACTCGGAAGAAGAGGTGCGTTCATATCTTAAAGCAACTCTGCCAAAGCTGGACTACTGGAAACGGTATGACGAGCTTGGCGGTAACGGTGCTTTTGAGAAATTCAAGAAAACTCTTATCGAAGAAATCAATGCACTTAATATCGAGGGTATGCCAAAGGTCGAAAAGCTCAACGCACTTGTGGGCAGTTATATCAATCTTGAATACAGGCTTCCAAATGGAAAGACCGTAAAGTATCTTGATGATAATGCTACATATCTTGGCAATCAGCTTGAATGTGAATTCGGCGGAAACAGGTGCTTTGGTATTGCCGCAAATATGGAGTTTATTCTTATCTGCACATACGAAGAAAACGGAGAAAATCCCGAGCTTGTGATTTATAAAAAGAGATAAACAGTTAACCCGCATCTGAAAAGGTGCGGGTTTCGTTTTATGGTATTGATTTTTGGGTATGTGTATAGTATAATAAACTCATGAATAAATAAAAAATGGGGGCGTTTTTATGCAGGAAATAATTTCACTGTTGACGGCAAAAGATGATAAATATGCTTGTGCCATTGCTGATAAAATCATTTCTGAAAGTCAGGATACTGACGAATGGTATGAATACTTCGATGTTTTTGCCTCCTTGTTGAATCATCCGAAGTCATACGTAAGAAATCGTGTGCTGAATATTCTTGCTGCCAATGCACAATGGGACGGCGAAAATCGTTTTGATTCCATTCTTGATGACTATCTCTCCCATGTAATAGACGAAAAACCAATTACAGCCAGACAATGCATAAAGGCGTTGGCGCAAGTAGGAAAGGTGAAGCCTCAATACATTCCAAGAATAATAGATTGCTTTCGCAGTGCTGACTTGTCAAAATACAAGGACAGTATGCGACCTTTAATTAAACAGGATATGACTGAAACCGAGAAAGCACTGACAGAGTAAATTGCAATTTACTAATCAGTTATATTAACCCATATCCGAAATGTCAGCAGTTTCAACTCGATTTTTTACAAGCTGACAGAATAATCCTTTTTGAAACCATGTGCCCCGAAAATCTGCCACTTCCCAACTCCAAGACGCTGCAAAACAGCATTTCTTTCCTGAACACATAAAGCAGGATCAGTATCAACGGAAGTCATCAGAATGGGCGCGTACTGGTTGTATTCCGCTTGCTCACGTGTAAGCCCGCGAAGATTGATATAAATATCACCCGTTACTACAATATGATTTTTATAATCAATCAGAACAATCTCACCGGGCAGATGTCCGCCTTTTCCTTCGTACACCTCAAAATGAAGCTCTTCAAAATCAAAGAATCCTATCTGCGTGAGCGGCTCTTTCAGTTCGTCAACATCGTTCCATAATACT
>SVNU01000174.1 GCA_015066715.1 Ruminococcus sp.
TACACCATCATTATATGCTGAACAAGTGTGGCACATTAAAGAACATGGTGCAACCCTTTTAATAATTTCACTTTTTTCCATTTTTGTACTCCTACACTAAATTCTGATTTTTCAAATTCATTGCACCGCACCCGTATTTTTCACAAGTGCGGTAAATCGCCATAATCAGATAAGCGAGCAAATCAGCTCATTGAATTTATCTGCAAATAAGGGCGGAATATTATGCCTTGCCTTGTCCCATATTTCATACTTGCAGACAGGGTTCATCTCCGACATTTTCTTTACACTGTCGTGAACCTCCTTCTGCTCCTTTGCACCTGCCAAAGCTATCACAGGGATTTTCACATCTGCAAACTGCGGAACGCTGTAAATGGTTATTCCATTATACACAACATTATGTATTGTCTCTTCCTTTACATTCTGCATCTGTGAAACAAATTCCTTACGCTGTTCAGACGGCAGACCGTTCATCATGCCCACAAAGCTGCACATAAACTTATTTTTAAGCTGTTTCAGCTGCTTTTTATTAAGCTCTGCAATCTTTGAAAGAAAAGGCTCTTCTTTTATAAGCCAGGGACTTACAAGAATTGCAGCTTCAAACAATTCCTCATACTCTGCCACCAGTTTAAAGCCAAGCTGTGCGCCAAGAGAAAAACCGACGAGCATAACCTTTTTGTCGAGGCTCCTGATATAATCCGCAAGTTCCCTGACACACTCCTCTGTCATAAAAACCTTGTCCGCATTATCGCCGAAACCCATTATGTGCGGAACAATTATGTGGTACTTATCGGCAAGAGGATATTGCCTGCCGAAAGAATGCACGAAATTCGCGCCATGGAGCATAACGATTATCTTTTCATTTTCTTTTCCGTATTCTTCTGTTTTCATATCTGCCTCCGTAAATATATTTTTACCATTCCGACGAGAAAAACTCAATCTCTTCTCCAAGCGGTCCTTTGCAGAATGCTATGGTTGCGTGAAGATTCGTGTCACCGCCCACATCTACTTCCTTCATAGGCACAAACACCTCATATCCAGCACCGCTTACCGCATCAACACAGGCTTTAACATCATCAACCGCAAAGGCGAAATGACGTATAACGCCTCTCACAGCTTCTTCCGTACCATTGCGGAATATTTCAACAATGCCGTTTCCTGTATCAAGCAAAAGACAGCTTTCGCATTCCTTTATAATTTTAAGCCCCAGTATTTCCGAATAGAATTTCTTTACCCTTTCATATTCGGCATCATTTCTGGTTTTCATTGAAACGTGGTGTATTCCTTTTATCATAATATAATCGTCTCTTTCTATTTTTAATTATCTGAATTTATCAATTGTATCTTGAATTTTACTTACTAAATCTTTTTTATGCTGCACATCAATCTGAGCAATAGGATTATTCCATCCTTTTGCATCATTAGAAGAAACTACAATGATACAATAATAATCACACACTGTAGGTTTTCCGATATCAATTAACATACCGTCATCGTAGAATATTTCTATCATATCCTCATCATCTTCTATAATAAAATTAATTTTTCCTCCCTTTAAATCCAAATTCTTATAGTCGTCCGACCAATCTGTGTGCCTAATCATTGTTATACCACCATCTTTCTATTTTTCATAAAGTACCGCTATACGATATGTCTATAACTGATTATACTCCCAAAGCAAAAGAAAATCAAGTATGCTGCAAAGAAATATACATAACAGCCATTCACAATCTAAAGCCGAATATTCATTGAAAACTTTAATTATTTCTCAAAAAAGTTTTCAGTAGAGTATTGCTTTTTTAAATAGACAGTGTATAATATCTATTGAAAAGTACAATGATATATCAAACAAGTTTTCAACGGAGGATATTATGGAAATTAAACGTGACCGTTATCTGAAACAGCTTATTTCTTTTATGTGGAACGGACAGGTTAAGGTTATCACAGGTATCCACAGATGCGGAAAGTCATATCTGCTCAGTACTCTGTTCAGAAAATATCTGTCAGAACAGGGCGTGGATAATGACCACATTCTTTCCTTTGAGCTTGATCTGACAAAGGATATAAAATACCGCAATCCGCTTGTACTCGCCGAATATGTCAGGAGCATTGCCGAAAACAAACAGGAGCAATTCTACCTGTTTGTCGATGAAATACAAATGTCCGACGAGGTACCTAACCCGTACAATAACGACGGCAGAAAAATAACATTTTATGACGCTCTTAATGATTTGCGCTCTCTTTCAAATCTGGACATCTATGTTACAGGCAGTAATTCACGAATGCTTTCATCGGATATTCTCACAGAATTCAGAGGCAGAAGTGACGAAATACGTGTGCATCCCCTGAGCTTTGCGGAATATTACTCGGCCGTAGGCGGTGACAAGTACGACGCTTTTGATGATTATTCGTTTTACGGCGGTATGCCACTTATAATTTCCCGCCCTGATGATACAGCGAAAATGAAATATCTGCAATCGCTGTTTTCTGAAGTGTATCTGAAAGATATTGTTGAACGTAAAAAAATAAAGAGAGAGGATATTTTAGGCTCAATACTTGATCTTTTGTGTTCATCCGTTGGCTCACTTACAAACCCCACCAATGTCACCAATACCATAAATTCAAAGCAGAAATTAAGCGGCGAAAATTCCGTTTCACAGAATACAGTAAAAAGCTACATGGGCCATCTTGATGACGCATTTCTTTTCAGCGAATGTAAACGCTGGGATGTAAAGGGCAAGAGCTATTTTGATTATCCCAATAAATATTACTGTGAGGACATAGGGCTCAGAAATGCTCGTATCGGTTTCAGACAGCAGGAAATGACTCATATTATGGAGAATATCATTTATAATGAGCTTGTTTCACGCGGCTTTGCTGTCGATGTGGGTGTTGTTTACGGCAATGGAAAAGACAGTAAAGGAAGAACTGTATCGGTTGCACGAGAAATAGATTTCGTTGTCAATTCAGGCGGAAAACGCACCTATATTCAGTCTGCTTATGCTTTGCCTGACGAAGAAAAAGCGGAAACCGAAAACAAACCTTTTCACCTGACAGGCGACTCATTCCCAAAAATAATTGTCCGTCACGACATACGCAAACGCTGGTATGACGATAACGGTATTCTGAATATCGGAGTTATTGATTTTCTGCTTGACGACAGCATTATTTAATATAACAATCAACATCTGCTGACTTTCCGTCGCAAAAATCATATTCCGTATTGCTTTATACTTTCATTTATGCTATGATATAAGCAAGAAATCCGCCACCCTGAAAGGAGCATTTATGACCGCAGATTCCAACATCATCACCCGTGATTATTTTGATTCCATACTGCTTGAAAGCAGATATATCGACGCTGATTTACCCGACATTTCCTTTGAACTGTTCGGCG
>SVNU01000175.1 GCA_015066715.1 Ruminococcus sp.
AATGAACAGAAAGTTTGAAAGCTAAATATAAATATATAATCTTAATATAATATGCGGAGTTTATTTTGATTTATAAGTGAATTAAACCGCAATATGGGTCCAGCGTCACGCTGGTAAATATAAATTTGCCTTTCTGTCCCCTGCACAGTCTTATTTTAAAAAGGCGGTCGTTTTATTCTGCTGTTTACACCGTATATCCCCCCTGCAACAGCCGGAATACATATAAAAATAAGGTTTTTCAAAAGCACTCCTAATGAAACCTCATGCATATAGACTACTCCGAAAACAGATACAATTCCCCAGAGCCATAGCCCGCATTTAAAACCCGAGACAATTCCTTTGCGGCGTTTGTTTTTACCGTATGTTACACCAGAAATATAACCGCCCATCCCGATAATAAAACAGGAAACTGCGTAAACCGCCGCATTAGGCAGTTCAACAGCTGTCATACACAATCCGCAGACACATACAAGAGAAACTATAATAAATAAACCAACAGAAACAGCAGTAACAATGCCGTAATATTTCTTGTGGCACAATGATTTTATAATTTTATATTTCATAAATTCTCCTATTTTAAAAGCTTTGCAATAAGCGCACATTCGCCGGAATTTTTTTCTTCAAAAAGCGATTCGAAACTGTAAACGGCAACTGAAACTTTATTATCAAATGCTGCCGAAATTTGTCTTGACGGTATATTTCTGTCCTCAATCCACTCGTTTTTTCCACTTCCTGCCCACTTATCCTCACTTCCGATTTTATACATGCAAATCCCTGCAACAAGCCTGACATCCTCACTGGTTACAATACTTTTCCACTCAAGCAGAGTATCATTAAACGGCTTGTTTTCGTTTTTAAATCCGTAATAAAGCTGCGGAACTATATAGTCACAGTATCCGCCCTCGCTGCACCACGCTATAACATCCGCATATAAGGATGACCTGTTTATTTCAATATTTCCCTGCGGACTTATTCCAAAAAGAACATCATTGTTACTGCTTTTTGCTGCATTGTAAATACCCTGCACCATAAGATTTATATTTTCGGTACGCCACCCTTTTAAATCGGTTTTGCCGGAAAGTGCAAACGCCTCTTTATCAAAGCTTTCCTCTTGGGTCGGGTAAAAATAATCGTCAATATGAATACCATCTATATGGTAATTTTCAGCAAGCTCGCAAACCCCGTCCGAGATATATTCACGTACCTCGTCATATGCAGGATTAAGATACCATCTTCCATCAACCTCGACAATGTATCTGCCATTTTTTTTACTGTCGTCATACCACTGCCTTATTTTATATTTACTGTCAGTTTTCTTTATTTGTTCAGTTGTTTGACAACGAAGCGGATTTATCCATGCATGAACCGACAAATTCAGTGTGTATGCTTTTTCAAGTATTATTTCAAATGGGTCAAATTCACCTGTGCACGATTCTGACAAAGGAATAATATCCGATTTATAGTAAGCATCGTTATACGGACGAACATGTACATAAACCGTATTAAAGCCGGTATCCTTAATTTTTGTAAGTACTGCTAAAATATAATCGGTAAATTCTTCTTGCGTTTTACCCTTTAATGCCTTTTGAAAATCCATCATGGTAAACCACACAGCTTTCTGATTTTCATAATTCAAGGGCTTGTAATCACTTTCTTCATATGGCTGCTCCAGCTGAAGCTGTTCTAAAGTCTGCTCGTTCAATGCCAGACTCTCATTGATTTTGACCTCTTGTTCACAGGAGCAAAGTGAAAATACAATTAAAAATAAAAGAATGATTTTTTTCTTCATAATAAACACGTCCTTTTTCACATGTTTATTCGCAAACTACTGTAAATATGCCTTAATAATAATTGCTTGTAAAACAGTCTGCTGTATGATATAATAATAGTAATATCAAACTGAAGGGAGCAGAAATATGAAACTGAAGAAATTGCTCTGTGCCGCTGCCTTATCCTCAATGATATTCAATATGATTCATTTTGTACCGACAGTCAGCGCACAGCCTGAAAGCGAAACAAAGCTTATAGCACTTACCTTTGATGACGGGCCAAATACAACCACGACAAATGATGTGCTTGATATTCTTGAACAATATGACGCAAGGGCAACATTTTTTCTGGTAGGAACCTGCATTAATGATGAAAGTGCCAAAACTGTAAAGAGAGCATATGATATGGGATGTGAGATAGGCAACCATTCAAAAACCCACTCCAATATGTCATCCATGTCAGCGGAAGAAATCAAGGCAGAAATTGATTATGTGGATGATAAGGTGGTTGAAATCATCGGCGAAAAAACTGCATTTTTCAGACCACCTTTTATAGACACCAGCCAGACTATGTACGATACCATTGACAAACCGTTTATATGCGGAATAGACTGCGGTGACTACATGGAAAATGTTACTGCGGAGCAAAGAGCTGAAAATATTGTAAACGGCGCAAGGGACGGAGTAATCGTCCTTCTCCATGACCTTGCAGGAAACGACCAGACAGTTGAAGCCCTTGAAATTGCAATGCCTCAGCTTGTTGAACAGGGGTATGAGTTTGTAACAGTTTCAGAGCTTTTCAAGCGGCAGGGGGAAACTCCGAAGGAAGAGCTTATTTATACTTACGTTACAAAATACCCATGCAGCGATTATACTGCCGAAAGCAACCTCTATACAGGACAGGCAACAGGCGACAGCAGTGCCGGCTGCTGGAGCGACATTAATGTTTTTGAAACTTCAAAACTCAAAGAGTTGGGTGATACTTATGCTATAGAAGTTAATTATCAGGGTGTTTATCCACCATTGCTTGCATTGCAGAAATGGACGGGAACACCGGTATGGCAGACGGTGCAGCCATATTATTTCAATGGTGAAAAAGCATGCTTTCTTGCAAATGATATTCTGACTGCTCTTGAAACAGCGGAGGTTGACTATACCGACCTTGACAGAATCACAATAAGACCAACAGACGGAACTATGACTCTCACACAAATCGACCTGCTTGTCCGTTCATCTGAAACTGAAGCTGTAACAGGCGATGTAAATTCTGATGGTAAATTCAATATTTCTGACGTTGCAATGCTTCAGAAGTGGCTTATAAATGCCGGCGAAATTACAGATGCAGAGGCTGCGGACATTGATAAAAATAATGTTTTAAACATATTCGATGTATGCTGCATGAAAAGAAAACTTATTTAAGAACATGTTCCCATCATAAGATTCTATAAAAACAAGTTTTAATATAAAAGGCTCTTTCGGTATACTGCCGAAAGAGCCTTTCAGTTTGTCGAAAAAGTCGTTTTTGGAATTTCAAACCAAAAGTTTTTTGGTCCAGCAATTTTTCAAAAATGCTGGCGGAATCCAAAGGCAGAGCCTTTGGTCGCTCAC
>SVNU01000176.1 GCA_015066715.1 Ruminococcus sp.
GCAGAATGGTTGAACATTGTTATAGAACAACGTCAACCACGGTAAATCCAATTGTTGACTGGACAGATGATGATGTGTGGCAATTTCTGCGGTATTACGGATGCAGAAGTAATCCACTTTATGAATGCGGTAAAATGCGTATTGGATGCATAGGCTGTCCAATGCAGGGGTTCAAAGGAATGAAAAAAGACTTTGCAAAATACCCTAAATATCGTGACAACTATATAAGAGCGTTTGGAAAAATGCTGTTAACTATGGATAATATAACAAATTGGAATACAGGTCTTGATGTATATAAATGGTGGATTGGTGATGACCCTGATCAGCTAAGCCTATTTGAGGAGGATATATATGATTACATATAAAAAATCCGCCCCGACATTGCAGTGTCAGAAGGCGGAAACAAAATAATTTTTACACGTTTATTGTAACAGAAAGGAATGGAAATGTCAAGTGATATTGAAATAAATAAGCTTTATCATATGGATTGTATGGATTTAATGAAGATAATTCCTGATAAATTCTTTGATTTAGCTATCGTTGACCCTCCGTATTTCAGCGGTCCTGAGAAAAGAGGGTATTATGGCAGAAAAACAAGCCCGATAGGTGTAAAGCGCAGTTATCATGTATCTGAAAATTGGAAAGTTCCTGAAAAAGAATACTTTAAGGAGTTGTTCAGAGTATCAAAAAATCAGATTATATGGGGATGTAATTACTACGATTATATATTTCCTACGTCTGGCCGTATTATATGGGACAAGTGCAACGGCAAATCAAGTTTCAGTAATTGCGAAATAGCATACTGCAGTTTACATAAGAGTGTAAAACTGTTCCGTTACATGTGGAATGGTATGATGCAGGGCAAGTCAATGAACGAAGGACACATAATGCAGGGTAACAAAAAGCTTAACGAAAAGCGTATACATCCGACACAGAAACCTGTTATCTTATATGAATGGCTGTTATCGAGATACGCTAAATCCGGTGATATAATTCTTGATACACATGTCGGAAGTGCAAGCAGTCTTATAGCATGTCATAAGCTTGGATTTGATTTTGTTGGTACTGAAATTGATGAGTACTATTATAACAATGCCCTTGAACGCATGAAGGAATATCAAAAAGTTATATAACAGAAAAAGGCTTGTTTGTCAAGCTTTAAAGTAAAGGAGTAAAAAATGTACATAGAATCAGAATTATACAGAGTCGCTATTAACGCTCTTGTGGATAATTATTCGGATAAAGATATTCAGATTGAAGCACTGAGTCTTTTGACGGCACAATATGTGAAGGCAAGAAAATCAGAAGAATCGGAGGAAAATGAAAATGACCTGCATGCATGACAGGGACGAGCAGTGCTTTGAGAATTGTCCGGGATGCATAAGGACTGAAAATTCAGAACCTGACCCGGATTATCTTTATGACTGCATGAGGGAGGATGAGGAATATGAGTGAAAATATGATTATTGAAAGCACTCAGGAAGTATTACCTACTGCTGTACCATCAGAACTTGTAAATAATTTTCGTGAATGCTATAAGCTTGCTAATGTTTTTGCAAAATCACAACTGATACCTTCTCAGTATCAGAACAAGCCGGAAAACTGTGTAATTGCTATTGACCTTGCTAACAGAATGAATGTATCTCCGATGATGGTTATGCAGGGGCTTTATGTTGTGAAAGGAAAACCGACATGGAGCGGTCAGTCTTGTATGAGTTTTATTCGTGCAAAATATGTATCTGCAAATCCGGTATATACAGGAACTAAAGGAACTGAAACGAGAGGGTGCTACATAAAGGCAGTCACTTCGGAAGGTGATGTGATAGAGGGTACTGAAGTCACTATTGCAATGGCAAAGGCTGAAGGATGGATGAGTAACAGCAAATGGAAAAATATACCTGAGCTTATGCTTGCATATCGTGCAGCGGCATTTTTTGCAAGGGTGTATTGTCCGGAGGTTCTGATGGGTATATTTATTGAAGGTGAAGCAGAAGATTCAACAAGAAAAATCGAAAAAGCACCTGACATGTTTGGTGATGCAAATGAACAGCCATAATTTAACCAGACACAATTATTTTTCACCTGAAAACAATATGAAATATATGAGCTGTTCGCAGTTTAAATCATTTATGGAGTGTGAGGCAGCAGCTATTGCTGAACTTCGAGGTGAATATATAAGACCTGTGACAGATGCACTTCTTATCGGGTCTTATGTTGACGCTTTTTTTGAGGGTACGCTTGAAACTTTTAAATTTTATCATAAGGAAATTTTCAAAAAAGACGGTATTCTCAAGGCACAATATCAGCATGCCGATTACATGATTGAACGTGTACTGCGTGACAGAAAATTCATGCAGTACATGAGCGGTGAAAAACAGCGGATATTTGTAGGGAAAATTGCAGGAGTACCGTTCAAAATCAAGGTGGATAGTTTTCATCCGCATGGCATTGTTGATTTAAAGTGCGTTAAGGATTTTAAATCAATCTGGGATAAGGCAGTTCAGTGCCGAAAGGATTTTATAACCTATTGGGGGTATGATACGCAAGGTGCAATTTATCAGGAAATAGTACATCAGAATTTTGATAAATTAATGCCGTTTTATATAGCAGCGGTAACAAAGGAAAGTCCAGAGCCTGACCTTGATATTTTTCATATTGACGACGAGACACTTGAGATACAGCTTGGACAGATTAAGTCACTTGCACCGAGATTTCAGAAAATCAAACAGGGAAAGCTTGAACCACAGAGGTGCGGTGAATGTCCGTACTGCCGAAGAACAAAGGTTATAAAGGGTCCAAGAAATTTCAAGGAGCTTCAGGAGGTTTACGAAGTTGAGTAGTGTAGCTGAGAAAAAACTCTTCATGAAAACGGTCTGCATAATAACCGATACGAGAGAGCAGAAAAACGGTCATATAACAGGTGTTTTTGACAGTGATGGAATAATGCACGAAGAGAGAAAACTTGACTATGGCGATTACAGTTTCAGCATTGATGGTCATGATTTCAGCGGTATGTGTGTGATTGAACGTAAAGCAAATCCAGATGAGATTTACGGTAATATTACAAGCGACAGGGAACGCATTGAAAAAGAGCTTGATACTGCTTCAAAAAATGCAAATCAGCTTGTATTTCTGATTGAAAATGTATCTGATTGGCAGACACTGAGAAGTTATACTGTACCGGAACATCTGATGGAAGGACGTAAGGTTCAGAATATCGGCGAAACATGTTACAGTACGCTTCAGGCGTGGAAGTGCGGAAACAGATATAATTTTACGGTTGAATTTGTGCTTGATGACAAAAAGACAGCATATAAAATTATATCTGTTTCCGCACTTCCACGCCT
>SVNU01000177.1 GCA_015066715.1 Ruminococcus sp.
TCTTTCTTGTATTCTGCTTCGTATGTTCTTGGCTTGTTCATAAACTGACAACTCCTTACCGTTTTCTATTGTTTCTATTATAAATTTGGTGGATTAAAGTTGTCAAGTATTATTATACTATATCACTCCAACCGTGAATAGGTTTTGTCAGCATTGCATTCACTCTCCTTTGCAAATTCTTATTTATCGGTCTGTCCGATTTCCTGAATTATACCACATCTACCAAAAAAAGCAACGCATCCCTGTTCACAGGACAAATTAATCAAAGTACATTTAACCTGAATTATTCATAGTGGCATAAGATTTTTCTCCTGAGCCACATATTTACGTGCTTTAAATTTTTTTCTGTTTTCACCTAAAAAGTGAAACAAAAGTATAGAAAAAGAGCTTCAAATTTGTTATAATTGAAATCGCCAAACAACAATAAAACAAAGGAGAAGCTCTCGTGATTAATAGTATAAGCGATTTTTCATTTAAAATCAATAGGTCTTTAAAAATAAATTTTGATGGTGGAAGTGAATTTTCAAAGTAAACGCAACACCTTCAAAGTAAATGCAAGAGTGTTGCGTTTACTTTGAAAATTCGCTGAAATCGCTGAGATAAAACCCTGCATTCCGATGGCTTTACGAGAAATTTCCCATTTGCTTGTTGCTGAAAATGAAGAAGGCATCCCTATAGGATTTATGGGTATAGAAAAAAGAAAGATTGAAATGCTCTTTATTTCTCCCGAATACCGTGGAAAAAGTATAGGCAAGGAACTCATTCAGTATGAAATTGCAACATTTTCCATCAACGAAGTCACAGCAAATGAGCAGAATCCACAGGCGATCGGATTTTATGAGCATATGAGTTTTGCCGCATATAAAAGGACTGACGTGGATGAACAAGGCAGACCTTACCCTTTGCTGTATATGAAACGATAACCTTGATTTTTGTAGGAGGATTTATATTATGAGTGAATTAGTTTATAAACCATTAGAGCCACTGACTAATTTGCAAATTAAGGAACTACTAGAAAAAGGCGATGAAGCTGAATTAAGAGTGCTTCCACTATCAGTTGGTGAGTATTCTGTAAATTGGAAAGAGGCACAGGATGTTTGTATAAAATTGATGGAACATCACAATCCTGCGATAAGAGCAAATGCGGCACTGGGGCTTGCTTATATTGCCAGAAATCAACGAATGTTGGATAAAAGGATTGTTAAACCCTATTTATTAAAGGAACTGAGAGAGAACGTGGAATTTGAGTGGAGAATAAGGGATGCTATAGCCGACATTAATATGTTTATGGGGTGGAATCTTGCAAGTAAACATGATATTTGATTATTATAATGGCATTTTCAAATGTTTGCGTCGGATTAGCATTTTTTGAAAAGTCATAAATTTACAGACAGATTTATATTGAAAAGTTGGCTTGTGTGCGGTATAATATTATTGAAAAGTCATTACGGAGGTGCTGTTTATGTTATACCGCAAGATTGAAAGAGTGATTGAAGTTCATCTGACATCCGATTCAAAGAAAATTCTTCTGATAGACGGCGCACGTCAGGTTGGCAAGACCTACATTATCCGTCACGTAGGTAAAAAGCTTTTTGAAAATTTCATTGAAATAAATATGGTCGAGGATTCTCTCGGTGCCCGCCTTTTTGCAAACACCAATTCTATCGAGGACTTCTACTTGCAAGTAAGTATGCTTGCAGGCGACAGAATGAAGAAAAAAGAAAACACGCTGATATTCATTGACGAAATTCAGGCTTACCCTCATCTGCTTACACTTCTGAAATTCTTATCGCAGGATAACAGGTTCACATATATTGCAAGCGGTTCTCTGCTTGGTGTTACGCTTTCACAGACCACTTCCATTCCTATGGGAAGTATCCGCAAGGTGAGAATGTTCCCTCTTGATTTTGAGGAATTCCTGTATGCAAACGGAATGAACGAGCTTGTTATCACTTCTATGCAGAAAAAGTTTGAACGACTTGAAGCACTTGACGAAGCTATGCACAACAAGATGATGGATATGTTCAGAAAATTTCTGCTTGTGGGCGGACTTCCCGATGCCGTAAATTCCTATCTTGAAGAAAAGAATATACAGTCTGTCCGTAAGATACAAAAAGAAATCCACGACTATTATGCCACAGACGCTTCAAAGTATGATAAGGAAAACAAGCTAAAAATCCGCAGAGTGTATGACCTTATTCCGTCTAACATGGAGAACAAGAAAAAGCGTGTTGTTGCACAGAAGATTGAGAACAAGAAAGGCAAGACCTTCAACGATTACTGTGACGAGTTCGAATATCTTATCAGTGCAGGTATAGCACTGAATGTTCAGGCGATTTCAAATCCTGTGTTTCCTCTGATTGAGTCAACAGGCAAAAATCTGCTGAAGCTTTATCTCAACGATGTAGGAATTCTCACAGGTATCCTCTACGGCAACAACATCCGTGCTGTGCTTGATGATGAGAGAAGTATAAATCTCGGCTCGGTTTATGAAACCGTTGTTGCAAGTGAGCTGATTGCTCACGGACACAAGCTGTTCTATTATGACAACAGAAACAAGGGGGAGGTTGATTATCTCATTGATGATTACGACAGCCTTTCTGCTGTTCCGATTGAAGTGAAGTCAGGCAAGGACTACACCGTTCACAGTGCGCTGAATACTTTTGTATCAAATGAGGATTATCATATAAAGAAAGCGTTTGTTGTTTCCAACGAAAGAACTGTAACACAGAACGGAAAAATAACATACATTCCGATTTATTACATTATGTTTTTTAATGCCGAGTCAGGCGGAGAAAAGCTGACATTCTGAAAAAAGTGATATGCACTGCTTTAACGACGGTGCATATTTTTTCATTCCAAGTGAAAAAGATACGTACGTATGTACCAAGAAAAGAAAATTAGAATTTCGTAGGGTACGTACGCAGTATTTTAAACTGAAATGAAAATTATTTCCGACATCAAAACGGCACTGGGACACGACGCTATGGACGAGCTTGTTTCTTCCGTAGTTCCGACAAGCGAAGGCATTTACGAATGGCACTTGCTGACTAAGCCTGACAAGGAGACTTCTGTTAATCTTGCAGTCAAAGGCAGAGCAAACTCCAAAGAAAGACCGTATGTGTATTTATACGGCGAGGAAGCGGACAAATCCGCTTCCGATGTACATAGCGTGGCAGTCTTAAATTTTGACTGCCTACGCAGATTACTGCACAGGCTGCTCTTAGATAAACAAGGAGTTCTCGAAAAATCCGAGGATTTGCCAGAAATTGTGCTGTCCTGGGAATTCAGAATTGACTTTGAAACCGCAAAGGCTTTCCGTAAATCCGGCGGCAACTA
>SVNU01000029.1 GCA_015066715.1 Ruminococcus sp.
TTATTTTTTAATTTTGTTACTTTACAACAAAATTAACCAGTTTATTTGGTACATATATCTGTTTTACAATATTTTTACCTTCAACAGCTTCCTTAACTTTTTCTTCGGAAAGAGCTGTTTCAAGAATTTTATCCTTGTCACCGTCAACAGGAACTACAAGCTTTGCTTTGATTTTTCCGTTAACCTGTACAACAATTTCTACAGAATTTTCAACGCAAAGCGATTCATCATACTTCACCCAGCTCTGCTCATTGAGAATTTCACCGAAATTGTTTTCAAACATTTCCTCTGTAATGTGCGGAGCAAAAGGATTAAGGAGAATAAGAAGTGTTTTAAGCTCTGCCTTGTTTATGCTGCCTGTGGCTGTAATTTCATTAAGGAGCGCCATCATAGCAGCGATAGCAGTATTGAATTTGAGTGTTTCAATATCCTCGCTTACCTTCTTTATTGTTTTATGGAATGAAGCTGTAAGCTGTTCTCTGTAATCATCGCCGTCAATAACATTGTCCTGTAAAGCCCATACTCTGTCAAGGAATCTCTTGCAGCCCTTGATGCTTGAAGGACTCCATGGAGCAGTCTTTTCAAAGTCACCGATGAACATTTCATAAAGTCTTAATGTATCAGCACCATATTCGTTGACAACATCATCAGGATTTATAACATTACCTCTTGACTTTGACATCTTCTGTCCGTCCTCACCAAGAACCATTCCGTGTGAAGTACGCTTCATATAAGGCTCTTTTGTGGATGTAACATCAATATCATTTAAGAATTTATGCCAGAAACGTGAGTAGAGCAGATGAAGTGTTGTATGCTCCATACCGCCGTTATACCAGTCAACAGGCATCCAGTAATCAAGCGCTTCCTTTGAAGCAAGCTCTTTATCATTTTTCGGGTCACAGTATCTTAAGAAGTACCATGATGAACCTGCCCACTGAGGCATTGTATCTGTTTCTCTTTTAGCAGGGCCGCCACAGTTCGGACATGTAGTATTTATAAAGCTTTCAAGTGTTGCAAGCGGACTTTCACCATTATCAGTCGGCATATAGCTTTCAACATCCGGAAGTGTCAGCGGAAGTTCACTTTCAGGAAGTCCTACATGACCGCACTTTTCACAGTGAACAATCGGAATAGGCTCACCCCAGTATCTCTGTCTTGAGAATACCCAGTCACGAAGCTTGTAGTTAACCTTTGAAACGCCCTTGCCGTTTTCCTCAAGCCACTGCTTGATTTTAACCTTAGCGTCCTCAACAGAAAGACCATCAAGGAAATCACTGTTTACCATAACGCCTGTGGCGCAATCTGTAAATGCTTCCTTCTGAACGTCAACATCATCTGTTCCCTTGACAACTTCAATAATAGGAAGTCCGAAAACTTCAGCAAAATCATGGTCACGTTCATCATGTGCAGGAACTGCCATGATAGCACCTGTACCGTAGCTCATAAGAACATAGTCGGAAATAAAGATAGGGATTTCCTTGCCGTTTACAGGATTGATACCGCATACACCGTCAAGTCTTACACCTGTCTTTTCCTTGTTCATTTCTGTTCTGTCAAAGTCTGATTTTCTCGCAGCCTTTTCCTGATATTCCTTTATTTCATCCATGTTTGAGAGCCTGTCAGCCCACTTTTCAATGTATGGGTGTTCAGGAGCGATAACCATGTAAGTTGCGCCAAAAAGTGTATCAGGTCTTGTTGTGTAAACTGTAAGAATATCTCCTGCAGTTGAGCCGAAGTTTACCTCTGCACCTGTTGAACGTCCAATCCAGTTTGTCTGTGTTGACTTGATTTTTTCAAGATAGTTTACTTCTGAAAGGTCATCAAGAAGTCTCTGTGCATACTCTGTAATCTTGAGCATCCACTGTGACTTAACCTTTCTTACAACCTCACCGCCGCATCTTTCGCAGCAGCCACCCACAACTTCTTCATTTGCAAGTACAACCTTACATGATGTACACCAGTTTACAGCCATTTCCTTCTTGTACGCAAGACCCTTCTTGAACATCTGAAGGAAAATCCACTGTGTCCACTTGTAGTAGTTAGGGTCAGTTGTATCAACTTCCCTTTCCCAGTCAAATGAAAGACCGAGCATTTTAAGCTGTTCCTTAAAATGTGCAATATTCTTTTCTGTTACTATGGCAGGATGAATTTTATTCTTGATAGCATAGTTTTCAGTCGGGAGACCGAACGCATCCCATCCCATAGGAAATAAAACATTGTAGCCGTCAAGACGTCTTTTTCTTGAAACAATATCCATTGCCGTGTAAGGACGTGGATGACCGATGTGAAGTCCCTGTCCTGACGGATACGGGAACTCTACAAGTGCATAAAACTTAGGCTTTGAATAATCTGTTCCAACCTTGAAGGTATTGTGTTCATCCCAATATTTCTGCCACTTCTTTTCAATGGCGGTAAAATTATACTTTTCACTCATCTCTATTTCTTCCTTTTTAATTAATTTTCATCTCCGGAAAATCCGTTTGAAAAATGCTCTTTGACACTTGGTGCGACACAAAGTACCAGTGCACATACAATATCGATTGCTGCTTCCGCAAGATAAATAAAACTGCTCATCATGGTATCGATATTAAACAGTCCCTTGATATTTGTGAAAAGATGCACTAAAACTATCAATGCAGCAACACCTGCAATTGCGTAGTTTGTATATTTTATACCCAGATATCCAAGTACGAGAGTCAGTGCTCCGAACAGCAGCGATACAAAATCCAGACCACCGCTTATAAAAATGTTTACAATTGTCTTGACAACAAACCATGCACCTATAAGAAGTGCAATACTGCGTCCTGAAGGATTATTTGTGTTCATGAAAATCACTCTCCTGTTACGTATTTTTCAATGTCAATTCTTTCCCCATCAGACCAGAGTCTTTCAAGCTGATAATAATCCCTTGTTTCCTTATAGAAAACATGTACCACTACATCACTGTAATCAAGAATAACCCAGTTTGAACCATTGTACCCCTCTTTTCTTGTTGGCTCAACTCCTGCCTGGGACATCTGATACTCAACTTCTTCGGCAAGTGTTCTTGTCTGAGTTGAGCTGTTGCCGCTTGCAATTACAAAATAATCGGCAATAACAGTAAGATCCCTGATTTTTATTGCCTGAAGTCCTTCCGCCTTTTTTGAATCAAGCGTTTTAAGAATAATTCCAAGCTTTTCTTCGTATGTCATACAAAACTCCTTTCCTTTATAAATAAACATTTTTTATTATATATGCCCTTAGTTAAATGAATAGTAATCATCATAACTGCTTTCTTCGTAATAGACTTCCTCTGTTTCCGAATAAGCATAATCATCATAGCTGCTTTCCTCATACGCATATTCTTCAGTGTCTGAATAATCGTAATCATCGTAACTGTAATCATCATATCCGTAATCATCATAGCTATAATCATCATAACCGTAATCGTCATAATCGGAGTCATCATTATTTGAAGAATTATAATAATTTGTCTTTTTCTTGCTTTCTCCCGGCGTTGCACCATTTGAAATATCTTTAAGAGTATCCTGATTTTCATCATAAATATCAGTAAGGTAATAGCCCTCCTCAACAAGCTCAACAATCGGAAGGTCATCATATCCCAGATCAACCTGATACGGTCTGAAATATTTGTTAAGCATATCTATTGTCGGCTGTTTATGGATAGACCATACAGAATAATCGCCGTTATATGCACCTTCGCCCGGTACAAGCTGTACTGTTACCTTATCCATATCAATAAGCGTACCGAAGTCAGCAAGAATACTGAGTTCTCCAAGAGTCATGTCGGTTGCAATAAGCTTTTTCTCGTTAACCTCCTTAATAAAGGATGTAAGCTCAACTGTACCCATATCAAGGGCTTTTTCCATACATGCAGCCATAAAAATTCTTTGTGCCTTTACTCGTCCGATGTCACCTTCGCTGTAGCCCTTTCTCGCACGAACCATCAGCTCCGCCTGTTCACCGTTAAGCACCTGTTCACCTGCATAAAGAATTTTATCATATGAATAGAAAACGTCTTCAGGAAGATTAATCGGAATACCACCGATTAAATCTACGATTTCAACTATATCATCACAGCCTGTTGTAACATATCTGTCAATCGGAATACCAAAAGTTTCCCTGACAGCATTTACAGTACGCTGGATAGGAATAAGGCTTTCATCACCGTTTGCATATACACTGTTGATTTTTCCTGTTTCGCTTGAAGTGTAGTCCGGAACATAGCTATCTCGTGGAATCTGTAAAATATCAAGCTTGTGATTGTTTATATCAAACAAAAACAGCATCATAACATCTGAAAGCTCTCTTGACTCATCAAATCCCAAAACAAGCACCGTAAACTGTCCTTCAATAATCTGGTCATTTGTGAATTCACGCTTATCATCAACCTGATCAGCGCCACTTACAAGCTCATAGCTATTGGTATCCTGAGATAAAAGACCTTCGATTTCCGCAAGAGGCTGAAGCTCCTTGATATATCTTATAATTGAAATACGCTCTGTGTATGTAGTACCGCCCTTTGTTCTTTCAACAGGAATAATAGGAATATTAAGTATCATAACCGCAAGAATAATTACACCTGCAATGATAGAAGCTGCAATAATGATTTTTTCCTTGCGTGAAGCTTTTTTCTTCTGCATTTTAACATTTCTGTTATTCCCTTTTTCAGCTGTACCACTCATCTTCGGATTGGCTGCTCTGCCGTACTTATTATTTGCAGTCTTTCGTGTATTAACTGCAGCGCCTTTGTTATTTGCAGACTTCGGCATATTGCCTGCACGGCCTCTGTTATTCATGGACTGCGGCATATTACCTGCACGGCCTCTGTTATTCATGGACTGCGGCATATTACCTGCTCGACCTCTGTTATTCATGGACTGCGGCATATTACCCGTACGGCTTCTGCTGTTTGCCGTCTGCTTTGCATTGCTCATACGACTTCTGTTGTTTGCAGTTCCCGGCTGACCATCTGTACCGTATATGTTCCCAGAACCGTTTCTGCCGTTATTATTGCTTTCTGCCATCATTTTTCTCCTTGGTTTTCTTACGTACCGAATGAAGGTATGTATATTGATTATACAAATCAAGTGTGTTTTCCGGAATGTAGTTCCGTTTTTTTACAACATTTGAAATGCTGTAACACACCGCTTCATACATTGCCTTTTCAAAATCGGAAAAGGCAAGCTTTCTCATGCTATCCACATCCTTATAATCCCTGTCATCCGAGATAAGATCGGCAATATATATTATTTCCTCAAATCTTGACATTGATGCCCTGCCTACTGTATGATACCTTACAGCATTCAGAATATCCATATCATCAATCCCAAGCTCGGTTTTAATAAAATGTGCACCTGCCGGTCCATGCCATAACGCTTTTGCCGAAAGCTCAGCTCCAGAAAGGTTCATGTTGCCCTCAAGCATAAGCATTTTCTGAATTTCCGGTTCTTCTTCCTTGCATATATCATGTACAAGTCCGGCAAGATATGCCTTGTCAGGGTTTTCACCGTACAGCTGCGCAAGCTTCATAGCCGCCTGTGCAACTCCCAGCGAATGATTAAAACGTTTTTTTGAAAGTCTCTCTTTTAAAAGAGCCTTTATACTGTCAACAGAGTGCATCCTGTTTCCTCCGTTTTTACAAATACATTTTTTTCAGTATTATATATTTTACTACTTTTTCATCCAAATAGCAAGATGTATCTTCATTATTTTTTATCATTTTTCTAAGCTGTGTAGAAGAAACAGGAAAAGCGTCGTTATTTACGACAACTATTTCACCGTATTCTCTGAGTTTTTCGGCACATTTGCCAAGCTCATCAAAATCAGTTCCGTTTCTGGACACTGCTGCAAGGGTAACATTTTTCAGAATTTCCTTATATTCAAACCATTTGTCAAAATATAAAAGCATATCACTCCCGACCATAAGATAAAGCTCATCGTCCGGATAAAGCTGTCTGAAATGCATAACTGTATATATGCTGTAACTTTTCCCCTCTTTGTTTATTTCAAAGTCACTCACTTCAAAATACGGATACTGCGAAACAGCCATGCAGCACATTTCATATCTGTCAGAGGCTTCGGCATATTCATCGCTTGACTTGTGGGGTGCTTCCCCTGACGGAATAAAAATAACCCTGTCAAGCCCAAGACTGTTTTTAACAGACAAGGCAAGATTAATATGCCCTTTGTGAACAGGGTTGAAGCTTCCGCCGAAAAGTCCTGTTTTTCTCATCAGAGCTTGATATTTATTACAGGTTCTTTCGGATTTCTCTTAAAAAGAACAAATCTGCTGCCGATTACCTGTACAACATCAGCACCTGTTTTTTCAGCAATTTCCTCTGCTGCTTCTCTTGAAGTATACATGCTGTTATCAAGAACCCTAAGCTTTATAAGTTCTCTTTTTCTCAGCGCATCCTCAACCTGTGATATAAGTGTATCTGAAATGCCGCCCTTTCCAATCTGAAAAATTGTATCATATGTGCTTGCAATCGCACGGAGTGACGCTCTTTGTTTACTGCTTAACATATCCTTTTTATCCTTTCAGAAGCTCAAGCAAAGCTTTCAAAGCATTTGCTCTGTGGCTCACCTTGTTTTTTTCATCAGCGGAAATTTCCGCAAACGACCTGTCACCATACATAAATATCGGGTCGTAGCCAAAACCGTTTTCACCCTTTGGCTCATAACCTATTCTGCCGCCGCATTCACCCTGTACAAAATGCTCATTTCCACAATCGTCAATATAGCACATTGAACATATAAATGCTGCTGTGCGCTTTTCGTCCGAAACGCCGGAAAGCTCCTGCAAAAGCTTTTGATTTTTTTCCTCATCAGTTGCGTTTTCTCCACCGTATCTATGGGAATAAACTCCCGGAGCACCATTTAAAAAATCAACCGCAAGACCGCTGTCATCGGCAATAACTGCCGTTTTAGTCATGCTGTAAATCGCTCTTGCTTTAATTGCCGCATTTTCCTTAAAGGTAGTACCGTTTTCTTCAATATCGGTATCAATTCCGGCGTCCCTCATCGAAATGACTTCAAAGCCCAGCGGACTTAATATTTCGGAGATTTCTCTGATTTTCCCCTTGTTATTGCTGGCAAGAATAATTTTACTCATCTTCTGCTTCCTCATTTTCTTCGGTTTCATCACCGACACCAGTATTTTCAAAAAGTGCCCTTACAAAATCTCTGCTGCTGAACGGCTGAAGGTCGTCAATCTTTTCTCCAACTCCGATAAGTTTTACAGGTATGCCAAGCTCATTCTTTATGGAAATTACAATACCGCCCTTTGCAGTACCGTCAAGCTTTGTAAGAACAATTCCCGTAATCGGCGCAACCTCCTTGAAAAGTCTTGCCTGACTTACAGCATTCTGTCCCGTCGTAGCATCAAGCACAAGAAGTACTTCCTTTGAACTTTCCGGAGTTTCCCTGTCAATGATTCTGTTCATCTTCGCAAGTTCTTCCATCAGGTTTTTCTTGTTATGAAGTCTGCCTGCCGTATCGCAGATGAGTATATCAGCATTTCTCGCCTTTGCCGCTGCGATAGCATCATATACAACCGAAGCAGGGTCAGAGCCTTCCTCATGCTTTACAATATCAGCCCCCGAACGCTGTGTCCATACCTCAAGCTGGTCGATAGCCGCCGCACGGAATGTATCGGCCGCTGCCACAACAACTTTTTTGCCGTTTTCAATATACTGGTGGCACATTTTACCTATAGTTGTTGTCTTACCGGCTCCGTTTACACCTATAACCATAATAACAGCAGGCTTTTTTTCAGTATCAAGCTGATTATCCTCACCCATCATATCCGCTACGATTTCCTGAATAAGCTCCATTATAAGGGAAGGGTCGGTAATACCTCTTTCCTTGATAAGCTTACGAAGCTGCGAGCATATCTCAACAGAGGTTTCAACTCCCATATCACTCATTATCATTGTTTCTTCAAGCTGCTCAAAAAGCTCCTCATCAATTTTGGTAAAGGAATTTACAACCTTCTGCATTTTCTTTACCATAGATTCCTTTGTCTTTTTAAGGCCGTTTTTTATTTTACTGAAAAATCCCATGGAAATTTACTCCTCCTTATCATTATCAGCGGATGCCTGAGCTTCAATATCACTCTGCTCCATTTTAAGAAGCTTTGAAATACCATCCTCCTGCATAGTTACACCATAAAGAACATTTGCTTCCTCCATAGCGCTTCTTCTGTGAGTTACCAGAACAAACTGAGTTGTATCGGTAAAATTCTTTAAGTACTGAGCATATTTTTTTACATTGACCTCATCAAGCGCCGCATCAATTTCATCAAGTATACAAAACGGTGCAGGCTTGAGCCTTAGTATAGCAAAATAAATACAGATTGCAACAAATGACTGCTCACCACCCGAAAGTGAAATAAGGTTTTTAATAACCTTGCCCGGTGGTGCGACACGGATTTCAATGCCTGATTCAAGAACATTTTCCGGATCGCTGAGTATAAGCTCTGCTTTACCGCCGCCAAACAGCTCTCTGAAAATAGCCTTGAAATTCTCGTTTATAATAACAAAGCTTTCCGAGAAGATTCTGCACATGTCCTGTGTCAGCTCCTCTATCAGCTTTTCAAGCTCCTTCTTTGAGTTTGTAACATCATCAAGCTGCTCCGACAGGAATTTGTATCTCTGTGAGACCTCCTGATATTCCTCGATTGCTCCGACATTTACATGCCCCAGCGAACGGATTTTTGATTTAATCTCGTTAAGCTGCTTCTGCGCTTCTATTCTGTCCTCAACAGGCTCTGCATTCTCCTCTGCTTCAGAACGTGTCATTTCGTAAACCTCGTAAAGCTGGTTTATGATATTGTCGTAATCACGCTGTGACGAAACCTTTCGTTCTTCAATACGGAAAATTTCTCCCGAATACTTTTCCTTTGCAGCAGTAAGCTCCTTCACACTGCTTCGCAGATTATTGACATGCATTTCCAGCTCACGATGAATATTCTGCCAGTTTTTTATATCATCATTGTATTTTACAACAGATGTCTTTACATTTTCAAGCTGCTGTCTGCTTTGTTCTATTGTATTTTTTCTTTCATCAATAAGCCTTAAAAGCTCTGCCTCCTGATTTTTCAGAGACTCGAGTGCCGCCGCTGAGTCAGACATACCTGATTTCAGACTGTCTGCTTCTCTCTGTGCCGCTTCACCATCCTTTAAAAGCTCTGCAATTTTTATTTTCATGTCAGACATTTTTGAAGAAAGCTCCTCACGCTGACGCCTTACTTCTTCACGTCTGCCCTGCTCTTTTGCAAGCTCCTGCTCTGTTTCCCTTATGCGCACACGTATCTTTTCAAATTCCGACTGCGCCGCCTTTGCGTTTTCGGCAGAATTTGCCTTTCTTTCAACAAGCTGATTGTACCTGTTTTCAAAATCCTCCGCCTGTACAGCCGCCTGCTTCTGGAGTGCTTCTATACGTGAAAGCTCTGCTGAAAACTTGATTTTATCTTCCGAAAGCTCTGCAATATCTTCATTGATTTCCTGCGCCTTTCTCTCAAGCTTCTTGTTTTCAGCTTCAATTTTTTCCATATTTGCAGTTGCTTCAGACAAGCGTGCATTAAGGGAAGCTATTTCACTGTCAATAGCTTCAAGCTCATTCTTACGTGAAAATACACCTGCCGAATGTGCAGCAGAACCACCTGTAAAGGAACCGCCTGCATTTACAACCTGACCGTCAAGGGTTACGATTTTGAATCTGTATCCGAATTTTTTCGCAATAACAGCCGCACTGTCAATATCCTCCGCAACGGCAGTTCTGCCAAGGAGTGAATTTACAATTCCCTGATACTGACTGTCAAATTCAACAAGCTCATTTGCCATTGAAACAAAGCCGTTTTCACCTGCAAGTCTCGGCTCGTTCAAAACGTTTCCTCTGACCGATGTCATAGGAAGGAAGGTTGCACGTCCTGATTTTTGTTCCTTTAAAAGTCTTATACAGCGTTTTGCAGCTGTATCGTCCTCTACAATCACATTCTGCATAGCACCGCCAAGTGCAGTTTCAACAGCTGTTGCATACTCCTGCTTTACATTTATAAGCTGGGCTACAGTACCCCGTATCCCGCCTATTCTGCCTGCTCTTGACGCCTTTATGATTTCCTTTACACTTCGTGCAAAGCCCTCCATATTATTTTCAAGGTCTGAAAGAAGCTTTTTTCTCTGCTCCTTACCCCTGATTTCATAACGGATTTCCTCACACTCTTTCCTGTTTACCGAAAGCTTATTCTGCTTGTCGGACAAAAGTCTGTTTACACCGGAAAGCATATTTGAAAACTCAACGGATTTTTCTTCAAAATCCTTAAGTCCGTCAGAAATTTCCTCTTTTTCCGACTCATACTGCCCTGCAAGCTCACTGAGCTGCTGACGCTGCTTCTGAAGCTCGTCAAGCTGCTGCTGTGTATCCTGTGCCGACATTTCGGAGTTTGATATTTCCGAACGTATTTCACTGAGCCTTATATAAAGATTATTAAGCTCTGTTCCGGCACTGTCAGAATTTTTACCCAGTGCATCCGCTTCCTGCTGTGCTTTTTCAAAGCTTTCCTTTATCTGCGAAAGCTCATTTTCAAGAGTGCTGCATTCAGACTTTATTTTTTCTATAAATTCAAGCTTTTCCTGAATTTCATTCTTTGTTTTTTCGCCGCTGTCAAGAAGCTTTTCCTTCTGCAGAGCAATTGTTTTCAGGCTTTCCTCGCTGTGGGAAATATCATTTTCACACACGGCAATATCCGATTTGAACTGTGACGATGACTGCTCCGTTTCAAGGATTTTTTCTCTCAGATTTTCTATTGACACTGAGCTTTCCTGAATTTTTCTGTACCCCTCACGGATTTTTTCTTCTTCCCTGTCAATGTCATTCTGAATATTTTCATATTCGTTTTTATTAAGAAGAAGGCTGTTTTCAAGCTCGTCAAGCTTTGCTTTAAGCTCTGACAACCGGCTTACCCATACGGAAATTTCAAGAGTTTTTCTCTGCTGTGCAAGCACAACAAATTTTTCTGCCTTTTCCGCCTGATTTTTAAGAGGCCCCACACGGTTTTCAAGCTCTCCTACAATATCATTGAGTCTTACCAGATTATCCTGCGCCGCAGAAAGCTTTCTTTCAGCCTCAACCTTCTTATAGCGGAACTTTGATATGCCCGCAGCTTCTTCAAATATATCACGGCGTTCGTTGCTTTTTGCACTTACAATTTCCGCAATTCTGCCCTGACCGATAATCGAGTATCCGTCACGTCCGAGACCTGTATCCATAAACAGCTCGTTTATGTCTTTTAAACGGACATTTTTTCCGTTAATTTTATATTCACTGTCGCCGCTTCGGTAAAGCTTTCTTGTGATGCTGACTTCATCATCTTCGCTGTTAAGCGCTCTGTCTGCATTATCAAGAGTCAGCGTTACAGATGCAAAGCCCACAGGCTTTCTTGCAACAGTACCGGAAAAAATAACATCCTCCATCTTGTTTCCGCGGAGTGTCTTTGTTGACTGCTCTCCCAGAACCCATCTGATGGAATCGCCGATATTACTTTTTCCGCTGCCGTTCGGGCCTACAACAGCCGTAAGTCCCTTGTCAAAGCCAAGCTTTATCTTATCGGGAAACGACTTGAAGCCCTGTAATTCCAGTGATTTTAAATACATAAATTATCCTCTGATTTCACACTGATATTTCGGTATATTTTCATCGCCGATTACCTTTATATCAATGCTGAAATTTTTCTTAAAGTATTCCACATTGCTTTTTTTATGCCCCAGTGCCTTACTGATACATGAAGGATTTGCCGCAAAGATACACCTTTCAAGCTCTGAACAGTACTCAGCATTTTCTTCCTGTGCTTTATCAAAAATCATGTCTTCCATTATCAGCCTGTACATTGAACTTTCACAAAGCTCTCTGAATGCAGGATGATAATACCCTGCAACCATATCGCCCTCAACACCATCAGACGCATGAAGTCCGCACTTAATAACCTTAATTCCAGTCCGGTCAAAATCACGCAGTAATATTCCGCAGTATTGAACCATATCGTCAAATTCCATAAGCTGATACTCACCCGATTTATAAAGCTCTGCAAGCTTTGTACCCTCAAGCACAACAACCGGATAAATCCTTACTGTATCGGGATGAATTTTCATGATTCTTTTGGCTGTCTTATTCTCATCATTCCATGTGCTCTGATAAAGTCCCACCATCATCTGAAGTCCAAGCTCAAAGCCATGATTTTTGATAAGCTGACATGCTCTGTAAACATCTTCTGCGGTATGACCTCTTTCATTTGCGGTCAGCACTCTGTTTACCATACTCTGTGCACCAAGCTCAATGGAAGTCACACCATAGCTTTTGAGAAGCTTCAGAACCTCATTGTCAATAAAATCGGGACGGGTTGAAATTCTTATCCCCTTAAAGCCGTTTTCGCCAAGGTAGCATTTTGCCGCTTTTAAAAGCTCTGTCATATAGCTTCTGTCTATGGCGGTAAAGCTTCCTCCGAAAAAAGCGATTTCGGTATTTTTGCGGTCACGTATCTGCTCCATAGCCTGTGAGCAGATTCTGTGTACATCCTCGGCTGTGGGCTGACACTGACTTCCGCTTATGGTTTTCTGATTGCAGAAGCTGCACTGCTGAGGGCAGCCGGCATGAGGCACAAAAATTGAAATGTTGCTATGACTCATAACCCATAAGCTCCAGCGCTTCCTTAGCCGCCATCTGTTCAGCTTCCTTCTTGCTTCTGCCAACGCCTGTACCGATAACATTTGAATTAAGGTAGACCTTCACTTCAAACGCCTTGTTATGGTCTGGACCTGACTGTCCTGCAAGTCTGTACTCAATTTTTTCCTCAGGATTTTTCTGAATGATTTCCTGCAGAATTGTCTTGTGGTCACTGAATGAAACAGCCTTTCTGCTGTCAATATCCTTTGGGATAAACCGCAGGATATGATTTCTTGCCGCTTCAAGCCCGCCGTCTAAATAAACCGCCGCAATAACGGCTTCAAAAGCGTCTGCTAAAATAGAAACTCTCTGTCTGCCGCCTGTATTTTCCTCGCCCTTACCAAGAAGAATGAACTGTCCCAGATCAATCTGCTTTGCAAAATCATGGAGTGATTTTTCGCATACAAGCGACGCTCTGATTTTGGTTAGTTCTCCTTCGGGTAGATGAGTAAAATGCTCAAAAAGATACTGGGAAACAACTATTGACAAAACACTGTCCCCAAGAAATTCCAGACGTTCATTGCTTCGCCTTGTTTTTCTCTTTTCATTGGCATACGAAGAATGAGAAAGCGCCTCAATTATAAGTTCCTTGTTTTTAAAGCTGTAACTGATTTTATTTTCAAAAGCTTCAAGATTTCTTTCAAAATTTTCCATCATATTATTCCTTTTTACCTGCCGATAGACTCCTTTATAGTCGGGATGACTTTTCCGTCAACACATTTTTTTGCCTGCCTTACAGCATTATAAAACGCATTTGCATCGGAGCTTCCGTGCGCCTTTATAACCGGCTTTGAAATCCCCATCAGAACTGCTCCGCCAACCTCAGTATAGTCCATCTGCTTTTTAAATCTTCTGATTCTCCCCAAAACCGGCAATGCCGAAAGCCTGCCTGTAAATCCCGAAAAAATCCCTTTAAGACTGCCTGCGAAAAACGAGCCCATTCCCTCGTAAAGCTTCAAGACAACGTTACCCGTAAAGCCATCCGAAACAGCAACGTCAAACTCACCCTTCGGAAGCTCTCTCGCTTCTAAGTTTCCGCCGAAATTTATCGGTGCTTCGGAAAGCATTTTGTAAGCCTGTATTTCAAGCTCTCTGCCCTTGGTCTCCTCTGCACCGACATTTATAAGACCTACTCTCGGTGATTTTATACCCATCACCTTTTCCATATAAGCCGATGCCATTATCGCAGACTGCACAAGCATTTCAGGACGGAAATCAACATTCGCACCTGCGTCAAGAAGCATTACATGCCCTTTGGCTGTCGGAAGAATAGGAGCTAAAAACGCTCTCTTTACTCCCTTGATTCTCTTTGCAATAAAGGTTGAACCGACAACCAGCGCACCGGTACTTCCGGCACACACAAATGCATCCCCCTTATCCTCGCTTAAAAGCTGCAGTCCCTTTCCAAGAGAAGTTTCCTTACCGCTTTTTATAATTTCCGACGGTTCCTCATGAATATCAAAAACCTCAGCAGTATGCGCAATTTCAATATCGTCAAGACTGATATTGTTTTCCTTTGCCGACTGCTTTATTTTATTTTCGTCACCTGTAAGAATAATATTAATGCCAAGGTTATCAACCGCCTTGCGACATCCCCTGATAACCTCCAGCGGAGCATTATCTCCGCCAAATGCGTCAACAATTATGTTCATAACTTATTGCTCCCCCAAACTAACTTCTGAATTTTTTATATTGCCCGGAAAGCAATATTCTGCATCATAAACCTTGACATACGTCAGTATGCCTTCAGTTTCTTCCCTGACTATCGCTCCCCAACCTTCATAAAAATCTTCACAAGTCAGTTGGTGAAGCAATGTAAACCCTTACTTTTATTCATTTTCTTCAAGATATTTTTTCATTGATCCGACTGCCCTGTCAGCATACGCCTTGTACTTGAGTTTTTTATCCTTTATTCTCTCGGGAAGCTCGGGAAGTATCCCCATGTTACATCCCATCGGCTGAAAATCTCCGCTGCAGCCACCGCTGATATAGGCTGTAAGCCCACCAATCATTGTATCAACAGGAAGTACAAGCGGCTTTTTTCCCTGCAGCTTTCTTGCAAGATTTCTTCCTGCCATAATTCCGCTTGCAGCAGATTCTATATATCCTTCAACACCTGTTATCTGACCTGCAAAATAAATTCTGCCGTCACTTTTAAGTGAATAGGAAGCATCAAGAAGCCGAGGACTGTCAATGAAGGAATTTCTGTGCATAACACCATATCGTACAAACTCGGCATTTTCAAGTCCTGTTATTTTTGAAAATACACGCTTCTGCTCACCGAATTTCAGATTTGTCTGAAAGCCGACCAGATTATACATAGTTCCTTCAGCATTTTCCTTTCTCAGCTGTACTACCGCATACGGACGCTTACCTGTTCTTTTATCGGTAAGACCTACCGGCTTCAGGGGTCCGAATCTCATAGTGTCCTCACCCCTTTTTGCCAGTACCTCAACAGGCATACAGCCCTCATAAACTTTGAAATCCCTTTTATCAAACTCTTTAAGCGGAGCAGATTCCGCAGTAATGAGAGCATTATAAAATTCAAGGTATTCTTCCTTGTTCATAGGACAATTTATATAATCGGCGTCTCCTCTGTCATAGCGTGACGCAAAGAATACCTTTTCCATATCAAGACTTTCAAATGTTACGATAGGTGCAGCAGCATCAAAAAAGCTTAAATAATCACCGCACTTTTCCCTGATACTCTCAGCCAGACCGTCTGCTGTAAGAGGACCTGTTGCAATAATGACATCACCGTCCGGAATTGTGGTTATTTCTTCATCAACTACATGAATCAGCGGATGATTAACAATTTTTTCCGTTACTGCATCGGAAAATTTTTCCCTGTCAACAGCCAGCGCACCACCCGCTTCAACAGCATTTTCCTTAGCGCATGGAACTATCAATGAACCTAAAAGCTCCATTTCCTCTTTCAAAAGACCTGCTGCCGAATCATGCCTTGCCGCTTTAAGCGAATTTGAACAGACAAGCTCTGCCAGTCCTTTATAATGATGCGCAGGGGTATATTTATGCGGCTTCATTTCATATATTGTACATTCAATACCTGCATTTGCAAGCTGCCAAGCTGCTTCACATCCCGCAAGTCCGCCGCCTATAATTTTAACCATTAAACAATATCCCTTTCATATCCGCAGTCAGGCTTATGACAAACAAATTTACCCGATCTGCCGCCCTTTTTGAAAAGACTGTTTCCGCATTTAGGACATTTTTCCTCAACCGGAGCATTCCATGTCATGAAATTACAGTCAGGATAGCCGTCACAGCCATAAAAGCTTCTGCCCTTTTTGGATTTTTTAAGAACAATCTTCTTTCCGCATATAGGGCAGTTACCCTTTGTTTCAACAATGATTTTCTTTGTATTTGTACATTCCGGAAATCCCGTACACGCAAGAAACTTTCCGAATCTTCCGATTTTAATAACCATCGGCTTTCCGCATACATCACAGACAACATCCGTTTCCTCATCAGGCACCTTGACTCTTTTTCCATCCATTGCCTTTTCAGCCTTGCTGAGAGTTTTGTCAAAGTCCTTATAGAACACATCAAGGGTATCAACCCAGTTTGTTTCACCGCTTTCGACTCTGTCAAGGTCACCTTCCATTTTAGCTGTAAACTTTGCGTCTACAATATGCTTGAAGTGATCCTTCATAAGGTCGGTAATAACCTCGCCCAGAGAAGTAGGCTTTAGCTGCTTGCCGTCACGTTCAACATACATTCTTGCAAGAATTGTTGTAATTGTCGGCGCATAGGTACTTGGTCTTCCTATACCGTTTTCTTCCATTGTCTTGATAAGTGATGCTTCCGTAAATCTTGCCGGAGGAGCAGTAAAATGCTGATTGCCAAGAATTTCCTTTAGCTTTAGCACATCATCCTTTTCTATCGGAGGAAGCATTTTTGCATTTTCCTCGCCCGACTCCTTCTTTTCTTCATAAAGCTTTGTAAAGCCGTCAAACTTCACTGAATATCCGGAAGCCTTGAATATGCATCCGTTTGCTTCAATTGTAACTGAAACAGTATCAAGAAGTGCATTCGCCATCTGACTTGCAATAAATCTTTCCCATACAAGCTTATATATCTTGAACTGGTCAGTTGTAAGGCTTGACTTGACTCTTTCCGGTGTAAGGGATGGAATTGACGGACGGATAGCTTCGTGGGCATCCTGAGCATTCTTCTTTGTTTTGAATACTCTCGGCGAGGACGGGAGATACTGCTTTCCGTAAATCTCCTCAATGCACTTTGCCGCTGCTGCCTTTGCTTCATCGGAAATTCTGAGACTGTCTGTTCTCATATATGTGATAAGACCGACAGCGCCTTCACCCTCAATTTCAATACCTTCATAAAGCTCCTGAGCCGCCTTCATTGTTCTCTTGGACTGAAATCCCAGACGCTTTGACGCTTCCTGCTGGAGTGTTGAAGTAATAAACGGAGGTGCAGGCTGTTTTTTGGTAACTCTCTTTTTAACTTCAGTTACTGTATAAACGGCATTTTCAAGTCTTTTTAAAATATCATCCGACTGAGCCTCATTTGCAATTTCAGCATTTTCCCCGTCAATTTTGGCAAGCTTTGCAGAGAAAACCTTTCTGCTTGATGGTGCTGTAAATTTAGCATCAATACTCCAGTATTCCTCCGGTACAAATTCCCGTACTTCCTTTTCCCTGTCAACAATAAGTCTTACCGCAACCGACTGAACACGTCCTGCCGAAAGACCACGTCTTACCTTTTTCCATAAAAACGGACTAAGCTTATATCCTACAATTCTGTCAAGTATTCTTCTTGCCTGCTGTGCGTTTACAAGGTCAAGGTCAATCTTATGCGGATTGTCCATACCTGCCTTTACACCGCTCTTTGTAATTTCGTTAAACGCCACTCTGTTGTTTGCCTCAAGGTCAAGCCCAAGCATCTGGGCTATATGCCATGAAATAGCTTCACCCTCTCTATCCGGGTCAGTTGCAAGAAAAATTCTTTCGCTTTTTCCCGCAAGCTTTTTCAGTTCCTTGATAACATCCTCTTTGCCCTTCATTTCAACATACTGAGGCTCAAAGTTGTTTTCAAAATCTATACTCATTTTGGATTTCGGCAGGTCTCTGACATGCCCCATTGAAGCAATAACCTCATAGCCGCTGCCAAGATATTTTTTTATTGTTTTGGCTTTAGCCGGAGACTCAACTATAACTAAATCTGACATATTTATCTGTAACCCTTTTTAGGGGTGTTCTCCTTTCACACAGTTAGTCTTAAATCAGACTGACTTTTATTTTATGATCAGCAAAGCCTGTATTTATGATTTGGCAGAAGCTCTGCCGCACCAATCATTTCAAGCTCTGTCATAACAGCCATTATTGCAAAAGCATCCATTCCAAGCATCTGACTCAATTCATCCGGATGCTTTTCGCCGCTGCTCATACAGTCAATAACTGCTTTCTGATCATTATCCATTTCTTCATAGAATTGTTCCCACTGCCTTTTCGACTCTCCTGTCTGCCCGTCTTTATTGTCGGAGGCAGGAGACTTGCTTTTAACAGTCTTTTTTCTTTTTGGTGTTCTGCTGTCACGATGAGGTATATCATCCTGATTGCAAATCTGCGGCCAGTCAAATGAATAATCGTCATTTTCATAATTTCTCAGCAGATAGTAATCATAAAGAATATCAAGGTGACTGAAAACAGGTACTGCACCATCACGAAGATATTTTACCACTCCCTGATATCTTTTGTCAAATATATCTCCCGGCGGTATGCAGAAAACCGTTCTGCCCTGTTCAGCCGCATGGGCTGCAGTTATCAGAGCACCGCTTTGCTCGTCTGCCTCTGTAACAAGTGTTCCGAAGCAAAGTCCCGAAAGAATTCTGTTTCTCTTATGAAAACAATATCTGTCAGGGCGTGTACCCGGAAGATACTCGGTAATAACCGCACCGTTTACAGCTATCTGTTTCTTTGCCTGTTCATTCTCCTTAGGGTAATTTACATCTATGCCGCATGCAAGAACAGCAACGGTACATCCGCCCTGCATAAGTGCGGCTTTATGCGCTGCCGAATCAAGCCCGAGTGCAAATCCGCTTACTATTGCAAATTCACGGGCAACAAGCTCTGAACAGATTTTTTCAGTTACATCAGCACTATATACAGAAGGCTTTCTTGTTCCGACACATGTAATAGACGGACGTCCGATAAAGTTTTCAATATTACCCATACAAAACAGTACGGCAGGAGGATTGCAGATATTCCTTAAAAGCGGAGGATAATTTTCATCTTCAATTGTAATTATCCTGTATCCGTTATCGTCACAGTAATTTATTATACTGTCGCACTGTTCTATATGAGTTGAAAGAATCCTTTTCTTTTCATTTGCACTAAGGGAAGAATGTGCTGCGTCACATACCGCTTCATAAGCCTTTGTGACATCCCTGAAAAATCCTGTAATCTCCCAGATTCTTTCATTTCCTGCACCAAACGCCATAATAAACCATAGCCAGTAACGAACATTACTCATTTCATCAGCTCCCACATGATAATGCCTGTTGCCATTGCCGCATTAAGGGATTCGATATTACCGTGCATTTTTATTGTTATGCTTTCCTTACACTTTAATACAACGCTGTCAGACAATCCGTTTCCTTCATTGCCTATAAAAATTGCACCGCCCATTGTAAAATCTGCATTATTCAAATCGGATGCATTCCTGTCAACGACAGCCGCAAAGGACGGAATCTGCGCCGAGTCAAGAGCCATAAAAATCTCATCTTCAGACGCATCGGAAAAAACAGGTATTCTGAAAAGCGAACCCATAGTTGCCCTTACAACCTTCGGGTTGTATATATCGCATGAATTTGAAAGAATAACGCCGTCAAGTCCCATTGCATCTGCGGTTCTGATAATCATTCCGGCATTCCCCGGATCCTGAAGTCCGGAAAGTACAACATATCTTCCGTAAAGCTTCAGTGAAGAACAGATGTTATCACAGTCAATAAAATCACACTGTGCAAATATCCCCTGTGTTGTTCCGGTATCGGAAATTTTTTCGCCAAGCTCATCAGAAATATAAACCTTTTCAATGCCACTGTATTCCGAAAGCTGATTTTCATATTTTGAAGCAGCCGAAGCTGTAATCAGCAGCTTTGTCACAGGCGCATTGTTTTTCAGCGCATCAAAGACAAGTCTGCTGCCCTCAAGGGCAAACTCCCTGCTTGACCTGCGTTCTTTTTTTGAGGTCATGAGCTTTCTGAAATGCTTGACTGCCGGATTATCTCTGGAAGTAATCGGCTCAGAAACGTAATTCATATTTTTCTCCCGTTTTCAACTTAAATACAGCCACAGAACTGTTTTTTATCGATTTTAATCCGTACTGTCCTAAACACGAAAACACGCCCTGATTAAACCGAGAGCGTGTTTTAAACATGATTAAAGCGCAGCCTTTGCCTTTTCTACAATAGCTGTAAAGCCTGCTGGATCGCTGATAGCAATTTCTGAGAGCATCTTACGGTTAAGTGTAATTCCTGCCTTCTTAACGCCGTTCATAAACTGTGAATAGTTCATGCCGTTAAGCTTGCAGGCAGCACTGATTCTTGTAATCCAGAGTCTTCTGAAATCTCTCTTCTTCTGCTTACGTCCTACAAATGCGTAGTTGCCTGATTTCATTACGGCCTGCTTAGCCATCTTGAAATGCTTACTCTTAGCACCCCAGTAGCCCTTTGCAAGCTTGAGTGTTTTATTTCTTCTCTTGCGAGTCATCATCGCACCCTTAACACGTGCCATAGTCTATTACCTCCGTTTTAACTTCTGTTATTACATGTATGGAATTAACTTCTTTACTGTAGGTGCGTTTGTTTCGCTGCAAACACCTGCATTACGAGCAATTCTCTTTCTCTTTGTATCCTTCTGAGTAAGTCTGTGTCTTTTATTTGTGTGCTGATATTTAACCTTACCGTTCTTTGTCAGCTTAAAACGCTTCTTAGCGCCTGAATGTGTTTTAACCTTAACCTTTGCCATAACCTTTTCCTCCTTTATTTATTGGATGTCTTCGGTGACATGAACATAACAATGCTTCTGCCTTCCATCTTTGCAGGCTTTTCAACAGCACCGAATTCGGAACACGCTTCCTTGAACTTTTCAAGAAGTTCTTCACCAAGCTGCGGATGCGCAATCGCACGCTTACGGAATCTTACAGACACCTTGATTTTATCACCGTTTTTCAAAAACTTCTGTGCCTGATTCACCTTGGTGTTGAAGTCATGAGTATCAATTGCGGAAAACATTCTGATTTCCTTGATTTCAACTACTTTCTGATTCTTTCTTGCTTCCTTCTCCTTCTTTGCCTGTTCAAACTTGAACTTGTTGTAGTCAAGTATTCTGCATACAGGCGGCTTTGCTGTAGGAGCAATTTTTACAAGATCCAAATCCTTTTCATAAGCCATCTTCTGTGCTTCTTTTACGGAAATAATTCCGATCTTTGTTCCGTCAGTATCAATCAGAAGGACTTCCTTGTCCCTGATTTCTTCGTTAATCTGCAATTCCTGCTTGCTAATGGTTAAGCACCCCCAAAGTTATATTTACCGAAAACAAAAATGAGTGCAGATAGAATCAGCACTCATGAATACGCAACAAGCCTAAAGGCAATTTTGTTTCATTATTAACCACTGCGAATCTTTCATCTTGTGGTGAGAACTGATATTCTGCTTTGTTTTTACCATGTTATTATATACCATTTCTTTTGTTTTGTCAAGCTTTTTTTACAACATCAACAATATGCACTATACAAACAATCTTAAATGCATTTTTTTGTCTGTTTTGAACTAAAACCAGTCCAAAACCTCTTTTTTCACTGTTGAAAACCATTCAAGGCACTTGAACTTCACCTGATATTTTTCAGGGTTCTGCATAACATCCATCTGCTTTTCATCAAAATATTCATCTGCCTTTTTATCGTCTGCAACAACATTTTCCGCAGCCGGCAGGCAAAGCGGCGGATACATAACACACCACCAGTTTTTACCCTGTGCTTCTCCAATCGTTACCCTGAGTGCATCATAATTTCCGGCAGGCATCGTAATATCGCCATACTCACGGTTGTCAAACTCCATATTCACAACCTCTGTATCAACTGTATAATTATAGCCCTTTTCATGAATAACGTCAAGAGCAATTGCGCTGATTTCTTCTTTCTTTTCCTCAGCACACTCTTTCATCTGCTCAAGCGTTTCACATTCCCCGAACAGCTCATCCGAATTTTCAAGAAGCCTGTCACGCACGCAAAGCTTCAGCGACTGGTCCTCCTCCGAATCGGAATTTGCAAGTATATGCATCCTTAAAACCTCGTTTTCAATGCTATAAAGTGTTTTTCCAAAATCAAAAAAGTTTGTAAAAAGAATACTCGCCATAAGTCCGCTTAATAAAATAATGTCCGTTTTTTTCATGTCAATCACCTCATGTTAAGATGATTGGCAGAAAATTACAGGTTTATTCAGCTATCAAATTAAAAATCCACTGTATCTCATCAGCATTCATACTCATACTTTCTTTTAAACCCTTTCAGCTTTTCAAGAAATTGGAAAAACAGAAGCCCCGCACCTGAAGCAATTACTGCCAGCGCCGGTATCCCCGACGACTTCTTCGATGATTTTTTATTTTCACTGCTTTCAAAGGTTATGTTGTTGCTTTCAGCATAAATTCTCCCGAGCGACTCCGGATTACCCTTAATTTTAAAGTTGCCGATAGTCTTTCGCATATCTTCGCAGTAACCAAAGGAACAGCTTCCCATACTCATCACACTGTCAGGAATGTAAACGCCCTCAAGCTTTTTGCAGTTAAAAAAAGAGAATTCACCTATACTCATAAGATTATTATAAAAGGTAACCTCCGACAACTCTCCGCAGTTTGCAAAGGCATAGTCACCTATTTCCTCAAGCTTCTGTGGAAAAACAATATCATCAAGGCTTTTGCAGTTAAAAAAGCTTTTATCTTCAATCACCCTGAGATTGTCCGGCAGAATCACCTTATCCAGAGAAATACAGCCGGAAAAGCACCCCTCATCAATACTGATGATATTATCCGAAAGTATTATCTCCTCAAGGGAAGTGCACCCGAAAAAAGCATGATGTCCTATAAATGTCACCGTTTCAGGCACAGTAACCTTTTTAATGCTGCTGCATTTAAAAAATGCATTTTCCCTTATTTCCACAACATCCTTTCCGTCAATTTTTGCCGGAATTTCAAGCACCTGCATGTTTCCTTCAAAGCCGGTTATAACCGCCTTGTCATCATGTATTATGTATTCAAGGGTTTCGTAGTATTTCTGCGCATTTACATCCGACATATTCATACAGACCGCAGCAGCTGCCATAAGCGATGCGATTAATTTCATTTTTTTCATATTTTACACCTCATTATAAAACATTTCAGAATTTATACTATAATTGTAAAACAGGAAATATTCCATGTAAATAACTATTAATGTTTTTCGGTCGTAATTTTACGGCAAAATAATAATATGTCTTTCTTTTATCTGAATATTCCGGCATATTTTTCAAATACTTTTGCCGGAAATAACAAATATTAAAAAATTATGTCATATCTGTAAATATTGTTTACTTTTTTTATAATTGATGTTATAATTAAAAAGTATTCTGCTTACTGAAAGAATTCTGAAAACAGAAAGCCGAATTTTTTTCACAGTCTATAAATAATTTAAAATAATACAGATTTTCAAAGGAGCCTTTAGCATGAGAAAATTATGCATTCTTTATACGCTGATATTCCTGATGATTGCACTTCTTGTTTCGGGAGTATTCTTTATTTTCAGAAATTCCTCCGATTCAATTCCTATACATAATACAGGACACACCATAAGTGAAAGTTCAGAAACTCAGACAGAAGCAACCATCGTTGAAACAGCCGCTTCTGCTGAAAGAATACCGATTGAAACTGAACAGCCGCATAAAGCTGAAATTGTATTCAACTTCATGGGAGACTGCACACTAGGCAACTACAAAGGTGAATACACAGAAGGGAGATTCAGCGCAACTGCTGATGCGGTTGAACCTGAATACTTCTTTGAAGGCGTAAAGGATATTCTCGATAAGGGCACTTTTAATATTACCAACTGCGAGGGTGTTCTGACAGATAACCCCCTTGAGGAAATCTACAAGGACTATGACCCGGCTTACTGGTTTAAATCATCTGCAAAAAACGCACAGATTTTTTCCGTAAGCGGTATTGACGCAGTGGGTCTTGCAAACAATCATATCGGCGACTACGGTCAGGATGGCATTGACGATACAAAATCCGCCCTTGAACAGTACGGAGTGAAATGGAGCGATAACGATACTCCTATCGTCCTTGAAAGCGATGGAATAAAAGTAGCTTTATTCTGTGTTGAAACATGGGATGATGTTGTAACCTCCGGAGAACTGCTGAATCAGATTCAGGAATATTCTGAAACAACCGATCTTCAGGTTGTATTTTTCCACTGCGGAACAGAATACATACATTATCCGGATGCACATAAGATTGAATATGCACATCAGTTTGTTGATGCCGGTGCAGACCTTGTTGTCGGTTCTCATCCGCATGTACTTCAGCCAATCGAAGTATATAACGATGTTACAATTGTTTACTCACTCGGAAACTTCGTTTATGGAGGCAATACTCATCCCGAAAACAGAACTATAGTATACACACATAAATTCACACTTGAAAACAAGAAGATTGTTGATTCCTCAAACGAAATTCATCCATGCTACATATTTACCGGAGAAATGAATGCATTCCAGCCTACACTTATTGAGGACGAAACCGATAAACAGATAGTACTTGATTTTATGAACGGTCTTCTGGATTCACCGCTTTAATGCACCTTCGCATAAATGAATGTGTGTATTGGATTTAACGTGAACAGACTCTGATATTTTAACGCAAACAGGCATACATGTCTGTTTGTTTTTTCAAAAAAAAGAGCAATCAGACGATTGCTCTCAGTTTGTCGAAAAAGTCTTTAAAGATTAAAATTTGCAAATTAAAAAGTTTCGGTCAAGCCTTTTCTGCTCTGCATCCCTTAGGGAAAAGGCTTGCGGGGTTGAGGGGCAGCGCCACTCATCGCCGTCCGCAGACGGCGAAATGCCTTGCCTCAGCG
>SVNU01000178.1 GCA_015066715.1 Ruminococcus sp.
TCCTCCGAAGTGCAAGCTTTTTCATCATTTTTCGTATTTTCCCTTGCACTTCTATTATATCACATTAGGGCACTTTTGTCGATATTTCGGCGAATGTTTATGGTTTGAGGAGAGACTAATTATTATGAAGTAGTATACCAAAATGCAAAGGAGGTCCATACATGACCGAAAAAGAACAAAAATCCGCAGCGAAGGCATTCGCTGCTTACTGGAAAGATAAAGGCGATGAAAAAAGCGATACACAAAGCTTTTGGCTGTCGTTATTGCATGATGTGTACGGTGTAGAAGAACCGACAAAATATGATAGTTTTGAAAAGCGTGTAAAGGATACCACCACCAATTTTATTGATGTGTATATTCCGTCAACAAGAGTAATGATTGAGCAGAAAACGATTGGCAAAAATCTCCGTAAAGGGATTATACAGTCCGACGGTTCTATCCTTTCGCCCTTTCAGCAGGCGAAGCGTTATATTGTGAATTTACCTGTGAACGAGGTGCGTCACAAGCTTGTGGAACTGTTTCGCATACTTGATACAAAAGAGAACGACCGTGATTGGTACACCCGTTTCAGTTTGTCGAAAAAGCGTTCAGGGCATCTCTAAAAACCTCTATTGAGAAAAATCAGATATGCACGTCATCTGCTTCTTCAACCTTCCTCAGAGTGCGACAGCACGCCTTCGGAAGGTTTTCTTACAGCTGCCATACCTATCTGTTTTTCCTTTAACCAAACGAGTTTTTAGAGATGCCCTTCAAACACTTTACACGCACTTAAAGTTTTGATATAATTATATTGCATTTAGAATTTTTTTATTTTAGAAATAAATTTGAAATGCAGCAGAACTTTTTTGAAAGGATAAATATATGAAATACAAATGTCTTGTTGTAGATGATGAAAAAGATTTGGCGGATTCAATTGCGGAATATTTCAATATGTTTGATATTCCCACATACAGCGTTTATGACGGTGAAGCGTGTATGGAGTTTTTTAAGGAAAATCAAGCAGAACTCATACTTCTTGATATTAATTTAGGCAATAATTCAGGCTTTGAACTTTGCAAGAAAATCCGTCAGAATCTTGATGTACCTATATTTTTTATAAGTGCAAGGTCAAGTGAAGATGATATGATAATTGCTCTGAATATCGGCGGAGATGACTATATCTGCAAGCCATTTTCCCTCGGAGTTTTATGTGCAAAAGCGAAAGCTGTGCTGAAACGGTACGAGAACAATAATAATACTGCAAAATCAGAATTAATAGTATTCGGTGACATAGAAATTGACCTTGATGCAAAAACTGTCAGGAAAAATGGTGAACTGCTTAAACTGAAATATATGGAATACAAACTTTTGACCTATCTTGTGAAAAATCCTGACCGTGTAATTGACAAAGAGGAACTGTTCCAAAACGTATGGGAGGATAAATTCACAGGTGACGGAACGCTTAACGTGCATATACGGCATCTTCGTGAAAAACTTGAAAAAAATCCCAATCAACCTCAGTTTATTCAGACTGTATGGGGCGTGGGCTACATATTTAAAAAGGATACGGTATGAAGAAAAAAGGTTTAATTTCAATTGTGATTATTTATGTAATAGTAACTATATTATCGGTATTTCTGATTCTTGGGGAATGTAAGGAAACCTCACGAATAGACACAGTTGAGATGAATGAGGCAATTCATCTTGCCGTTGAAAACTGGGATAAACTCACTCCCGAAAAAACAGTAGAAAGTCCATTTAAATTTGAATATGCAGTTATTGACCGTGATGAAAATCTGCTTATGACTACTGATACGACAATTCCTACTACAGTTGTAAAGGCTTCGGAGGAAAGATGCACCATAAGGCCAATTGAAAAAGATGAGGAGATAATCGGCTGGCTGATTATTCCCAATAATATGCGGATTATTTTATCTGATAAGCAAAAAAGCGTGGTTATTGTATTAGTTGCCACAAATTTAATTGTAATCGGTCTTATTGCGGTTTATTATTTCTACCTTGAATATCGCATAGTTAAGCCTTTCGATAAGCTGAAACGCTTTGCAGCTAATGTGGCAAGAGGTGAACTTGACATTCCTCTTGATATTGAAAAGAACAATATTTTCGGAGATTTCACCGAAAGCTTTGATATGATGAGGACAGAGCTTGCGGCATCAAAGGAGCGTGAACGGCTTGCAAATATAAGCAAACAAGAGCTTACGGCACAGCTTTCTCACGATATAAAAACTCCTGTTGCCTCAATTACAGCCATTTCAGAGGTAATGCAGGTTACGGTAAAGGATGAAAATCACCGTGAAAAGCTGTCCCGAATTATTGAAAAAGCAAATCAGATTGACAAGCTGGTAAACGATATTTTCAACTCCACAATGGACGAACTTAATCAGCTTCACGTTGAAATTTCGGAAATCGGCAGCAATGAAATTGCGGAACTTCTGAAAGCAAGCGACTTCAAAAATCAGATAACGAAAAATAATATTCCCGACTGTATTGTTTCAGCGGATAAATTGCGATTGGGACAGGTTTTTGATAATATCATCTTTAACTCATACAAATATGCGGACACGGAAATTGAAGTATCAGCTGAAATTGAGGAAAATCACCTTGTAATAAAAATTGCTGATTTCGGCGGAGGTGTTCCAAAAGATGAACTGCCGCTTATAATGCAGAAATTCAAACGTGGCGGAAATTCCACAGGTAAAAGCGGCAGCGGACTGGGATTATACATATCCGCACAGCTTATTGAAAAAATGGGCGGAAATCTTACTTGTTACAATACAGAAAAGGGTTTTTGCACAGAATTAAGAATTTTGCTGTCATAATTAAGAATCTGTTAAGAAACGGATAAAGACCGTTAAGAAAGTTTACTGTATAATAAAAGCATAAAGGGCATCTCTAAAAACCCCTTTTGAGAAAAAACAGCTATGCACGACATCTGCTACGTCAACCTCCCTTGGAGTGCGAAAGCACGCCTTCGGAAGCTTTCCTTGCAGCTGCCGCACCTATCTGTTTTTTCTTTAATCAAACGAGTTTTTAGAGATGCCCTAAAGACAATACTGAAAATGTAAATGCAGTATTGTCTGAGGTAAAAAACTTTATTGAAGGGTAACAGTTATGAGCAAAAAAATCTTAATTAGTCTCTCCTCAAACCATAAACATTCGCCGAAATATCGACAAAAGTGCCCTAATGTGATATAATAGAAGTGCAAGGGAAAATACGAAAAATGATGAAAAAGCTTGCACTTCGGAGGATGTT
>SVNU01000179.1 GCA_015066715.1 Ruminococcus sp.
CACAGTTTTAAGTATTATTTTCTTTGTTCAAACTTTCTTTTTATAAGAAAGTTTGTGCATTCTTTTGTTACTTTTCTTGTGCAAGCAAGAAAAGTAAGGGATATAAATAGAAAGCTAAATATAAATTTACAACTAAAAAAGACAAAAGAGGCTGAAGCAAAAAGCAACAGCCTCAATTCATTTTAATAACTGTAATCATCCAAGCTTTACAAGGATTCTTTTAAGCATTACCGCATCAAAAATATTAATCTTACCATTTGAATCAACATCAGCAGCTGTTTCATCTGTCAGTTTCTTTGATTTTTTAATCAGGTATTTTCTAAGCGCTGCATAGTCTGCAAGTGTGATTTCAGCATCCATATTTACATCTCCCGGACCTGCACTCCAGTTTGGTATAGTACCGTCAGGCTCTGTACCACCGATAAGCCTGTCACCTGAATAAATACATATATAAGGTGCCTTTGCCATTTCTCCGGCATAACCGTCATACTCTCCGTTGCTTACCTCAAGCATATCCTTTCGGCTCCAGTCATCGGAGGTATCCCATGTTGGCTGCCATGAACCCATCTGAAGCTGATATTTCTTGTTTGAATTTGCAACTGCATATCCATCCCATTTTACTTCAATATAGTAAATATTGTCTTTATAAAGGGTCGGACCTGATAAAACACCGTCATAATCCGTTTCTGTCGCACACTGATCATAGGTTTCTCTGAGCTCAAGGTTTGAAATATTCGTACCTGTTGCATCAAAATAATATCTTACAGAAACATCCTTGTAAGCCTTTGTGGAATCAGAGCATACATACATCGTAAGGTTTGTGCAGCCGATTTTACCCTCGCTGTTTGACTGAATATTATCAGCGAAAAAGCCCTCTACCCAGAAGTTATTGCCGCCTGCTTCACCGCCTTCAGATTCTTCAGGTTCAGGAGGAAAATCAGGAGTAATCTGCATTGTATCGTCGCCAAACATTTCGTAAAGACCTGCACATGCACCTACAAAAGCCGCATTATAGTCAATTGTAACTTCATTATAGATAAAGTCTGATGTAACATCAAGATGTTCATCATTACCGTCAGGTCCGCCTACAAGCGCACCATACAGTACATATCTGTGCTCGGCTGTATCTTCACATTTTGTAAGACCGGAGCATGCTCTGTGATGCGGGAATTTTACAGCGTTTTCGTTATATCCTACAACGTAAGCCCTTCCTGCATCGTTGTTACCAAGGAGATATTCCATCTGTCCTCTTGCCCATTCACTGCTTTCACCCGGCTGACCGTTATTTACATACTTGTCATAAACAAGAGCTGCAAGCTGTGCCGCTGTGTTATATCTTGCAGAGCCCCACTTGTCAAGATAAAAATATCCCTGCGGAGAAATAGTACCAAGTCCGCCCTTACTGCACTTGTCAGTCTGTTCCTTGATTTTGCTCCAGAAGTCAGTTATTGCATACGGTGACTTACCGCTTAATTCAAGGAATCTGTCAAGAATTGTATTGTCCTTGTCGTTTTCCTCGGCAATAAGGCACATTGCACCCGTCCACACGTCATTCCAGCAGTGAACATAGCAAGGTGCGGCATAGTAGTCAAGTACTATCAAAGACTGATCAAGATAATTCTTGTCACCTGTTGCCTTGTAAAGCCATATACCGGCCCATGAGTAGTCATCCTCCCATTTTGAAGAACGGTAAAATCCTCTCGGACCATCTGCATTGTCACTTAAAAGCTCTGTTGAATCAATACCATATTTTTCAACGCTCTCCTGTGCAAGTTTAAACATAGCCTTTGAGTATTTAAGACATTCTTCTGCATAGGCTTTGTCTGTATCCTTAAAGTCAAGGTAAGCGGCTGTAAGAGAAGCTGAAGTTGCTGCAAGATAGTCAATCTGTGGCTTTTCCGGCGTCAGGAAAAATCCCATTCGCTTCATATCGTCAATTTCAGGTGAATTCCAGTATGCATGGTCAATTTCGCCTTCACCAACTTGATAACAAAACGCCGCAATATCGCCGTTTTCATCAAGGAAGGTACATCTCATAAAGTAGTCGTTAAAGTATCTTAAAAGAGTTTCAATATGCTCCTGCTGTCTTGTTTTTATATATGCATCTCTGAACTCATAATAACCCCAGCCGAGAGTAGACGCTGCATAAGCTTCAGGCATACCAAATTCTACGTGGTCACCGGCATCATGCATACCGCCGGAAACATCAACATAACCATCGCCGTCCGGATCGAGATATTTACCGTATTTTGCAATTAATTCAGCAGAAAGATTTGTATATTCGGTATCAAGCGGAAGCTGCGCATCATAAGTATGGCAATCCCCTCTCCATGTATACTGAGTATTCTCATCAACATCATTTCCGCACATATTGGCATCATAAAAATACATTGAATACTGAAGTGCCTTGGCAAAGTTTTCGTAATCCTCGGCAGCAGACGCCGTAAAAGTCATCGGCGTAACTGATGATACGGCAGCAGTTGCTGTAATTCCAAGGCTTATCAGCGCTGCCGACAGTTTTTTAAAAATTTTCATTTGTACCCTCCCATAAATAATTACAAAATTTCAAATCAAATTTAGTATAACATATTTTAATAATTTTTTCAAGAGTTTTTAAAAAAATAGTATATATTTTTATAAATCAAAGGAAATATATTTGCTATTTCATCCAGATATGCTGATATATTCATGAAAACAAATTCATTTATTGTTAAAACAGAGATTCAGAATGTGGAATAATAAATTTATATTTATCTTTCTGTTTATATTCCTTACTTTTCTTGCTTGCACAAGAAAAGTAACAAAAGAATGCATACACTTTTTTCTTTTCTCGAAAAGAAAAAAGTCAGCAAAAAAGAAAAAATTCCTTACATAAATTTGTTGCTTAAATAATAATGTTTCCTTGTACTTGGCAACTTCATAATTACATAATTAAAAGTCCATTTTGCAGATGGTTGCAATTAAAATAGAATTTGTAAGTTCGAAATTTCAAGTTTTCTCAAACTACAACTTAATTTGCGGGGAGAATTGCGTTTTATGCAGACTATCTGCAACAGTTTACTTTTTATCGGGTATGGTAGTTCTTTTAATGGGAAACAGTCTGAATTCGGTTACAATTATAAGTTTTTATTTTCTTTGTTCAAACTTTCTTTTTATAAGAAAGTTTGTGCATTCTTTTGTTACTTTTCTTGTGCAAGCAAGAAAAGTAAGGAATATAAACAGAAAGAAAAATATAAATTTAAACAGGC
>SVNU01000030.1 GCA_015066715.1 Ruminococcus sp.
GTCTGAATTCATCCACAGTTTTAAGTATTATTTTCTTTGTTCAAACTTTCTTTTTATAAGAAAGTTTGTGCATTCTTTTGTTACTTTTCTTGTGCAAGCAAGAAAAGTAAGGAATATAAACAGAAAGATAAATATATATTTAGTTTTTTACAGTCTGAAAAAGCAAAAGTGCGATTTGAATTTTAAATCGCACTTTTATATTTATTTACTTGTCTGAATCAATATACTTCCAGTAGCCTTTGAGATAAACAAGACCCGATATAACCGTAAGTACAACGGATATCCATATTAAAGCAGTCATAACAAAGTTTACACCGAAAATAAAATCGATGCTCGGCTCTGATCCGAACCAATCAAAATCGCCGGAAAGTGAACAAACCAGTAAAATGAGAATAATGGCTGCCATTGTAAAAGCTGTTTTAAGCTTTCCCCAGAAGCCGGCAGCAACTACTACGCCTTTATCGGCTGTCACAAGCCGAAGTCCTGAAACCATAAACTCTCTTGCTATGATAATGAAAAATGGTACAGCACCCATTGTTCCGAATTCCACAAATACTGCAAGTGCGGCAATTACAAGCGCCTTGTCGGCAAGAGGGTCAAGAAATTTACCGAAATCGGTTACAAGATTATATTTTCTTGCAATATGTCCGTCAAGTGCGTCTGTCAGAGATGCGGCAACAAACACGAAAAGTGCTATTGTAAAATTAAAAGGAATAAAATCTGCATACATAAAGAAAAGGAATACGGGAATTAAAATTGCTCTTAATACTGTCAGTTTATTTGGTAAATTCACCTGTCAACCACCTCGCCAATTAAATCATAGTCAAGAGTATCAGTTACTTTTATGCTGATATATTGTCCGATTTCAAGTGCCTTTTCACTTGTAAAGAACGCCTTTCCGTCAATATCGGGAGCATCGGATTTGCATCTTCCGAAATAGCATTCTGCATACTTGTCAAATCCCTCAACAACCGCTTCAAGCTCTTTGCCAAGCTTTTTTTCGTTATCCTGTTCGCTTATAAGCTGCTGCTGCTCCATAATAATTTCAGCACGATGATTTTTGGTTTCCTCATCAAGCTGACCGTCAAAGCCGGCAGCAGGCGTTCCTTCCTCCTGTGAGTAGGCAAAGCATCCGAGCTTGTCAAATCTTATTTCCTTGACAAATTCTGCAAGTTCTTCAAACTGTGCCTGCGTTTCACCCGGAAAGCCTGTTATAAGTGTTGTACGAAGCGTAATATCCGGTACTCTGCTTCTTATTTTTGCCATAAGCTCTGTTAAATATTCCCTGTCACCGACACGGTTCATATTTTTCAGAATTTCACCGTTACAGTGCTGAATCGGAAGGTCCAGATATTTGACAATCTTGTCTTCATTTGCAATTACATCCAAAAGCTCATCTGTAATCCGTTCCGGATAGCAATAGAGCACTCTTATCCATTTAAGCTTTTCAATGCCGCACAGCTTCTGTAAAAGCTGTGGAAGCTCCGGTCTGCCGTACAAATCTTCTCCGTAGCGTGTTGTATCCTGTGCAATAACAATCAGCTCTGTAACACCATTGTCAGCAAGCCACTGTGCTTCTTCAAGAACATCCTCCATAGGAGCGCTTCTGAATCGACCTCTTATTTCGGGAATTGCGCAATAAGTACAGCAGTTATCACAGCCTTCAGCAATTTTAAGGTATGCAAAGAAGGGAAGTGTTGATATAATTCTGTCACCTGTAATGGAAAGTCTGTCCTTGCTGTCAAATTCCACTACCTTGTTATCGGCAAGAACACGTTCGATAATATCAACAATATCCTCCTGATTTCCGATGCCTACAACAGCATCAACTTCCGGAAACTGTTCTGCCATCTCCTCACGGTAACGCTCGGAAAGACATCCTGTTATTATAATTTTTTTAATTGTACCTTCTTCCTTGAGCTTTGCAAGTTCAAGAATTGTTTCTATTGCTTCTTCCTTGGCAGACTGAATAAAGCCGCATGTATTTACAACGGCGACATCAGAAAGTCCTGGTTCAGTAACAAGACTATACCCCTTTTTTCTGAATTTATACAGCATTCTTTCGGAGTCAACAAGGTTTTTTGAGCATCCGAGGGATACCATACCTATTTTTACAGGCATATAGCGCCTCCTTAACCTTCAATGTATTCCTTTACTGCACGGTTTATGTCATCATAATCGTAACCGGCACGCACCAGTCCGTTTTTCACCTTTGTTATAGCTTTTATATCATCAGGGTCGTGCAGATACCCATCATATTTTCTCTCTATAAGCGTCATAAGACGATGCTTAAGACCGTCAAGGGAATTTTCTATTGCCTCATCCGCAGTTTTTCCACGTATTCCACGCCTGTAAAGCTCCTGTTTAACCCTTTTCGGACCATAAAGCTTGCATTCCATATAGCTGTAAACAAGCGCTTCCGCAAATCGTTTGTCGTTGATGTAACCTTTTGCCGCCATGTGATTTGCAACCTTATAGCATATATCCTCGGGGTAATTGTTTTTCAGCTTTTCAAAAAGACCTATATATGAATACTCTCTTTCATTTATAAGATACATGGCTCTGCGTGTGGCACGGCGCAGTTCAGACGCCATAAGCACCCTTGCAAAGTCCTCGCTGCTTATTTCCATATCAGCTTTGAGACTGTATTTTGCAATAATGTCCCTGTGAAGATAAACACGCTTGTTGCCGTCAGCGATAACGCAGAAGGTTTCGCCCTTGTATTTTTCAATTGACGTTATAATCATTTCAATCAATCGGCAGGAGTGAATTCTTCAAAATCATCCTCTGCATTTGCAACAGGGTCAATTTCAAAATCGTCAATATCAGATGAGATGATTTCTGCATTTTCAGCAGCTTTTTCTGCTGCTTCTTCAAGCTCGCTGTTTCCGGTGACGGATTTTCCCACAGCCTCCAGAGCGTCCTTGCTGTTCATGATTTTTTCTTCAATTTCCTTGAGCATGTCAGGGTTATCCTTGAGGATTGCCTTTACCTTATCACGTCCCTGACCAAGCTTATTGCCGTCATAGCTGAACCATGAACCACTCTTTTTAATTATGTCAAGTTCTACTGCAATGTCAAGCACTTCGCCCATTCTTGAAATACCCTGACCGAAAATCAGGTCAAACTCACATTCCTTGAACGGCGGCGCAACTTTATTTTTCTTAATTTTAATCTTTGTTCTGTTACCAATCTGCTCGGAGCCTTCCTTGATTGGCTCGCCCTTTCTGACATCGATTATAACAGATGAATAGAATTTAAGCGCACGTCCGCCCGGAGTTGTTTCAGGGTTTCCGTACATAACGCCTATTTTTTCTCTTATCTGATTTATAAATACCGCAACGCAGTTTGTTTTTGAAAGTATCGGTGTCAGCTTTCTCATTGCCTGTGACATAAGTCTTGCAAGCTGTCCCACGTTTGAATCGCCCATATTTCCGTCAATTTCAGCCTTTGTTGTAAGCGCTGCAACCGAGTCAAGTACAACAACGTCTATAGCGCCCGACCTTACAAGTGCCTCAACAATTTCAAGCGCTTCTTCACCGCTGTTTGGCTGCGAAACAAGAAGATTGTCCACATCTACGCCGATGGCTCTTGCATATTTCGGGTCAAGAGCGTGTTCAACGTCAACAAAGGCAACCTCGCCACCCTGCTTCTGCGCCTCTGCAATTATATGCAGTGCAACGGTTGTTTTACCAGAGCTTTCAGGTCCGTAAAGCTCAACAATTCGTCCTCTCGGAACACCGCCGATACCAAGTGCAAGATCAAGGCTCATCGAGCCTGTTGGAATTGCGTCAACCTTCATGGTTGTATTTGAACCAAGCTTTATAATTGCGCCCTTGCCGAAATTCTTTTCTATCTGTGCAATTGCACCGGCAAGTGCTTTTTTCTTTTCTTCCTTTGTTTCAGGAATCTGAAATGATTTTCCTTTTTTCTTCAGATCATTTTTAGCCATCTGTAATCCTCCATGTTGAACATCCGTATACAACCCGTGTAACGCCACAAAGGTCAGCTACCGTTTTTATGTTGGTAAAGCTGTTGTCTTCAAGTATTTTTATAACATCATTTTCCTGCCCGATTCCGATTTCATAGGCAAGAATACCGCCGTCCTTGAGTGTTTTTTTCCATATGGATGTGATTTTTCTGTAAAAATCCAGTCCATCCTCACCGCCAAAAAGTGCTTTTTCAGGCTCATATGTAACCTCTTTTTGCAGTAAACGCATATCTTCTGCCGTGAGATAAGGCGGATTGCACACAATAACATCAATGTCATAAAAGCCATCAGCCGTTTTTTCATTTAAAACATCACCGACCAGAACCTTCATATCTGCGTTATTGTGCTTTATATTTTTATTGATGTAACCTACTGCTTTTTCTGAAATTTCAACAGCGGTTACATCAGCATTTTTTATATTTTTGCAGAGTGTTATTCCTATACAGCCGCTTCCGCTGCATAAATCAAGTATTTGCGGACTTTCTTTAAGCTCCATGCTAATAACAGTATCAACAAGAGTTTCTGTGTCCTGTCTTGGAATCAGGACACCTTCGCCTACAAAAAACTCAAGTCCGTAAAATTCCCATCTGCCAAGGAGATACTGAAGCGGTTCTCCCTGACTGCGTCTGTAGGCAATATTGTTTGCATTTACAACCTGTTCAGCAGATGCCGGCGATTTATCAAGCAGAAGCTTTTGCAGCCTGACTCCGAAAATATGCTCTGTTATGCACATTGCCTCAAACTGTGAGGACTCAATTTTATTCTTTTCGAGTATTTTTCTGAGATGAAAGTAAAGCTCGGGCGCTGTCACCACTTATCCTCCTCTAAATCCTCAGGAATACATGGCTTCATTGCAGCAATAGCGCATTCTATCTGCTTGTCGTCCGGTTCTCTTGTAGTGAGCCTCTGAATATACAGACCCGGGGCTGACAGAATTTTTGTAAACAGGTTGTCGTAGCGGCCTGCTATACGGATAAGCTCATAGGAAATGCCGACCATAAGAGGCAGGAGAATAATACTTGAAAGCATTCTCTGCCATACAACGGTAAATGGAACAAGACACATCACAAGAATACTTATAAAAAGCGTGATAAAAATAAAGCTTGTTCCGCATCTTGGGTGAAAGCGCACCTGTTTTTTTACATTTTCAACGGTAAGCTCAAGACCAGCTTCAAAGCATGCAATAGTCTTATGCTCTGCGCCATGATATTCATAGGTTCTTCTGACATCCTTCATAACAACAGTAAAACCGAGATAACCGATAAATATAGCTATCTTTATTATTCCCTCGGCAAGTGAACGTACAAAACGGTTTACAGTGAGAAAATCCGCAAAATTAACAATCCATTTCGGCAGAAATACAAAAAGACCCACTGCAAGAACAAGGCTTAAAACCATAACAATACCCATGATAATATTCATGGCCTTGTCGCTGAGCTTTTCATCCTCCTCGATTTCCTCATCATCCATCTGCTTTTCGGCAGATTTCATAAGGCAGCTGTAGCCTTCCTTCATTGAAATTACAAAATTAAACATACCTCTGACAAGGGGCGTTTTTCTGTACCACGCTGTTACAGGCTTTTTGTCCCATACTTCAAGGTCAATTTCGCCGTTTGGCAGGCGGCATGCCATTGCGCCCTTATGTACACCATTCATCATAACGCCTTCTATGAGCGCCTGACCGCCGATTTTGGACTTATGACTTTCATTATTTTTGCTCATTGGTTACTGCCTTTCTGTCCAAGCAGGACTTATCATTTACTCTCCGGCTTCTGCGGAGGAATTGTTATAATTACCTTTGTCCCCTTACCCTCTTCACTTTCAAGCGTCAGTGTACCTCCATGCTGAGCAACAATTTCATCTGCTACTGCAAGACCGATACCCGACCCTTTTTTTGTATGATTGGCCTTATAAAACTTTGTTTTTATACGCGGCATGTCAAATTTGCTGATTCCGCAGCCGCTGTCTTCAACAGTTACCATAATGTCACCTGACGGAGTTTCTCCGGCAACAATTTTAACTGTTCCGCCTCTTTCCGAATACTTTATGGCATTATCAATAATATTTATAAATACCTGTCTTAACCTGTTTCTGTCACCATATACAAACGGAAGCATTTCCGGTTCTTCATAGGTCATTTTGATATCTTCAATTCTTGCTCTTTCCGCATAAATCAGAACTGCTTCTCCAAGCTCTGCAAGAATATCCATTGTATCGAACTGAAGTGAAAAATGCCCGCTCTGCATTCTTGAAAAGTCAAGAAGCTCCTCAACCATCTGGGAAAGTCTTTCCGTTTCGTTTGAAATAACCCTGATTCCCTTGCGGATTATGGTTGCATCCTGTTCCATGCTTATTGTTTCCGACCAGCCTCTTATAGCTGTAAGAGGAGTACGGAGCTCATGGGAAACAGAGGAAATAAACTCATTTTTCATGGCGTCAGCATTGGAAAGCTCATCAGCCATGTGATTTATAGCCGTACATAATTCACCTATTTCATCGTTGCTTGAATTACTGATTCGCACCGAAAAATCGCCCTTTGCAAATTTACCTGCCGTTGCGCTTATCTGCTGAACCGGCTTTACAATGGATGTTATAAAGTAAAATCCTGTAAACGCCAGAAGAAGCAGTATCGCAATGCAGACAACTGTAAAGACACATATATAATTAAAAATAGCGTTATCCACCTCGGAAAGCGACACTGCTGCCCTGATTGCACTGTACTCAGTATCAAGAGAAGAAATACAGCAGCTTACAGCCATAATTTTTTCACCGTTTTCCTGCTTTCCGGTATAATATCCATAATTATTATCCGACTCCATTGCCTGCTCATAATCCGGCATATATATAGTACCGTCAGATGTAAACCCCGAAGAAGTGTGAGAAATACGCCCCTTTGAGTCAATAGCCATAAGCTCCATCGTATCTTTATCTGAAAAATTTTCAATCATATTGCCCAGCTCCGAAGAAAAATTCACCGTGCTATCCTCGGAATAAAGAGTTAGGACGCTTGTAACGGAGTTAAGCTTCGAGGTCAGATACTGCCTTGTGGAATTATAATAATAATTCTGAATAACATAAATAAAAATGACTTCAATTACAAGCATTATCATAAAAATAATACCCAGATTATTCACAAGCCAACGTTTTGTAATGCTCTTTTTCGCCACGAAAATACAGCTCCTGTCAGGTTATTTTTCATTCCATTTATAGCCGTATCCCCAGATTGTAAGTATATATTTCGGGTTTGATGGCTCATCTTCAATTTTCATTCTTATTCTTCTTATATTAACATCAACAATTTTGTCGTCACCATAGTAATTATCGCCCCAGATATGGGCAAGTATACTTGAACGGTCAAGCGCTGTGTTTTTATTGTTCATGAAATATTCAATAATCTGATATTCAACTTGTGTAAGATCAATCGGATTTCCGTTTTTTGAAACAGTACGGCTCTTGAGATTAAGCACAAACGGACCGGACTCAAGAACAGTCGAAACATCTTCTTTAATAAAGCTCATGCAGACACGTCTGTAAATGGCATCAACTCTTGCAGTAAGCTCTGAAGGTGAAAAAGGCTTTGTAATATAGTCATCCGCACCTATCATAAGACCGCTTACCTTGTCCATTTCCTGTGCTTTTGCAGTAAGCATGATTATACCGAGGGTAGAACTTTTTTCTCTTAGTTTTTTACAAACTGTAAAACCATCTATTCCCGGCATCATGACATCCAGCAAAACTATGTCGAAATCGCCCTTTTCCTCAACAAACTTGCGGAGAGCGTCCTCACCACAGTTGACATCATATACATCATAGCCTGCACGTTTTAAGTTAATAACAACAAAATCACGAATTGTATCTTCATCCTCGCATACAAGTATACGTTTCATAAGTTACTCCATTTCCACTTTTTAATAGTCGAATTTGAATCTCATAATTATCTCCTCGGCAGAAAGCACCAGAGGATTTTCCTCATTTATTTTAAGGAAGAAATGCTTATCACCTCTTGTTCTGATAAGGATCCAGTCATTTTCTTCACTTATTGTCGATTTTTCTTTTCCCGAAACAACCCTTACGGTAAAAATGTTATCTGCCGTTTCAGGATCGTTTCCACTGCAAAGATATATCTCATTTTTTGATATATCCGCTCCGGCTGTTACTTTTCCATACCACTGCTGCGGTATCATAAAAATGTAACCGTCTGTTATACTGTAATAGCTTTCGTATTTATGCTCCGGCTTCCTGTCATTAATATTATACCACGATGTAAAATATATCGGATTATCACTGTTTTCATCATATCCTCTACAAAACTTCGGAACAGGAATTTCCACTTCACCGTCATCATCAATATCAGCTGACAAATACGCTGAAGGCCGCATAGTTTCAAGCTTTTCTGTATCAGGACTAAAAACCTCAAGCAGATTATTCTGATTGTCAACCCGTAGAACCTCGGTAACAACATTACCATTACCTGTTTCGGCATCAAGGAAAACCGTCGTTTCTTCTGACAATTCTGAATTACAGCTTATTTTGCAGTAATTTGTATAAGCTGCATTCAGCTCAACTTCTGAACGCTTATATTCACCGCTGTCATACAAATGATAAAGCACCGCCACGGCTTCCTTCGACGCACTTTTTGCTGCCGCAATAAACAGTTCATCTGAACCGTCGCCATTCAAATCAGCTGTTTCAAAAACCGAATAAGGCTCGTTTCCAAGATTTGTATTCAGCTTTCCGTCAGAATAATCATAAATACTTATTTTCTTTTCACTGCGGTTTATAAGACTGTATCCGACAATAACGTTAATTCTGTCACAATCACCAAGCCTTGTAACTTCAACCTGCTCAATTTCATTGCCGTCAGCTGCGTGATCGTAAACCGAACGCCATTTCGAATCAACCGTATCGAGAATATTTATTCTAAGCAAGCCTTCTTCGGTTTTAACCGCATTTTTTTCATAAAAAACAATCGCCTCATCCTCAGAGTCGCCATCTATATCTTCGATAATGAATGCAGACAGATTATCTCCCGATTTAGGATATTTAAGACTGATATTTTCACCAGTATAATTTTCAAGGGCATTATATATATCTTGCTGCTGTTTATCAAGCTTCGGCGGAGAAAGAAGCGTTTCTACACTTGCACTGAATGTACATCCTGTAAGTATGAGAGGCAGAAATACTGTTATCAAAAACCTTTTTGATTTCATTTTCCTGCTCCTCTCTATACTTTAATGTGAATATCTTTTATCTTTTCTTTTATATTATCTGTCTGACAATGACTTGTAGCTTCTCGGCTTTGCAACTGCCTTGTAAGCCGGACGGATAATTCTGCCGCCTGCAAGCTTTTCTTCCATTCTGTGAGCCGACCAGCCTACTATTCTTGAAACTGCAAACAGCGGTGTGTAAAGTTCCTCCGGAATATTAAGCATCTTGTAAACAAGACCCGAATACATATCAACGTTTGCGCAAACAACCTTTTCTCCACCCTTTACCTCGCGGAACATTTCAGGTGTAAGTCTTTCAATGGTATCGAGCAGCTTGAATTCCGCTTCAATGTCCTTGCCTTCCGCAAGACTGAACGCCTTCTTTTTAAGAATAATCGCTCTCGGGTCGGAAAGTGTATAAACCGCATGGCCCATACCGTAAATAAGACCTGAGCCGTCATTTGCTTCTTTTCTGAGAATTTTTCTCATATGATCCGCAACCTGACCTTCGTCTTCCCAGTTTTTAACATTGGTTTTGAAGTTTTCAAGCATCTCCATAACCTTTATGTTTGCACCGCCGTGCTTAGGGCCTTTAAGCGCACCGATAGCCGAAGCGTATGCTGAATATGCATCTGTTCCCGATGATGTAAGTACACGGCATGTAAATGCAGAGTTGTTGCCGCCGCCGTGCTCTGCGTGAAGCATGAGCATTGTGTCAAGAAGTTGTGCTTCTTCCTTTGTAAACTTTCTGTCAAGACGCATAAGTGAAAGTATTGTTTCGGCAATTGTCTGATTCTTTTCAAGGGGATGCATAATCATACTTCTGTGGTCATAATATGATTTTTTTGCCTGATATGCATGAGTCATGATAACAGGAAGCTTTGCGATAAGGTCGCAGGCAATTCTCATTTCATTTTCAAGGCTTGAATTTTCACATTCGTCATCATATGAGTAAAGTGCCAGAACACTTCTGCCAAGCTTGTTCATTATATTTTTTGAAGGCGCCTTCATAATCATATCAATAACAAAATCCTTAGGCAGTGCCCTTCTTTCAGCTATATATTCTGTAAATTTTTTCAGACCATCCTCTGAAGGCAGCTTTCCTGTAAGCAGCAGAAATGCAACCTCCTCAAATCCGAATCTGTCATCCTTTTCAACATTCAGTACAAGATCTCGTATATTATACCCTCTGTAATAAAGTTCCCCCGGAATAGGTTCGATTTCACCCTCGTTAATGACATAACCATGTACGTTACAAATGTTTGTAAGACCTGCCACAACACCTGTACTGTCTTTGTTTCTGAGTCCTCTTTTAACATCGAATTTGTCGTAAAGCTTTGGATCAAATTTAGAATTTTCGGACAAGGCTTCGCATAAAGTGTTAATACGGACATTATCAAAATTATTCATTCTACTCACTTCCATTCTTTTATAGTTACCTTTTATTATAACCGATTTCGGCAAATATGTCAACTTTAAAAACCATATATTTCACAAATTTCAAGGAGGTTTTTTATGAAATCTTACATTTCAGCCGCTATAGTTTTTTCGATACTGCTTCTTACTGTCCCCGCTGCACCGCTGGTTATGGGGAAATTCAGCAGCGCCGAGGCAAAGCACATTTTGTCCGAAAGCTCGCAGCAGACAGAACCAACCTCAGGTACATCCGAAAAAAACAGTGATTCATTAAAATATGAGACTTTAAAAGTACTTGACATTACAACAGGCAGGGTTGAAGAAATATCAGCATTTGATTATGTTGTAGGGGCAGTATGTGCCGAAATGCCTGCAACCTTTGAACCGGAAGCCCTGAAAGCACAGGCGGTTGCAGCATATACATATGCCGTAAGACAGGCAATAAAAGTGGAAACCGCCCCCGATCCGGAGCTGTGCGGTGCATATTTTTCAAATGATACGTTAAAGTATCAGGCGTATTTCACCGAAAATCAGGCAAGGCAGTATTATGGAGAAAATTATGACGAATACATAAAAAAGATAAAGGATGCTGTTTCGGAAGTAAAATACGAATATATGGTATATGAGGACGAGCCGATTATTGCTGCTTTTCACTCGGTTTCCACAGGCAAAACCGAGAGTGCAAAAAATGTCTGGGGCAGCGATATAGCGTATCTTGTTCCGGCTGACAGTCAGTATGACACAAAATCTCCGAAATTTACCGAAGTGTATGAATTTACAGAAAGCGAAATGAAACTGCTGCTTGAAGCTGCTTTTGATGAAATAAAGCTTCCGGAAAACGCTTCCGACTGGTTTGGCGAGGAGGTACTCAGTGATTCAGGAAATGTGATTTCCATAACAGTCGGCGACAAAAAAGTAACAGGACAGGAAATGCGCACAGCTCTTTCACTTCGCTCTGCCGCATTTGAAATTGCATACAATGAGGGTTTTGAAATCACAACAAAAGGCTGCGGACATTGTGTGGGAATGAGCCAGTACGGTGCAAACGAAATGGCAAAAACCGGAGCAAAATACTCTGAGATTCTGAAACACTATTACACTGGGGTGGTAATAAAAAAATAAAAAACACTTGATTTTTTCTGTAAATGTGTTATAATATATTTAGCACTCACAAAGAGAGAGTGCTAAATAACAAAATTTTGGAGTTGATAAAATGCAAACAAAGGAATTTAAAGCCGAATCAAGACGACTTCTTGATCTCATGATTAATTCAATTTATACTCACAAGGAGATTTTTTTGAGAGAGCTTATTTCAAATGCCAGTGACGCAATTGACAAGCTTTATTTCAAATCCCTCACCGATGATAAGGTGGGTATTAAAAAAGATGATTTCGCAATTAAAATTGCCCTTGATAAAGATGCAAGAACAATTACAATTTCCGATAACGGCATCGGTATGACAGCTGAGGAACTTGAGGAACATCTCGGAACAATTGCAAACAGCGGTTCGCTCAAATTCAAGACTGATAACAAGCTTGATGAAGATGTTGACATTATCGGTCAGTTTGGCGTAGGCTTCTATTCTGCTTTCATGGTTGCCAGAGAGGTTGTTGTAAAAAGTAAAGCTTACGGCTCTGCCACCGCTTTTGAATGGATTTCAGAAGGCACTGACGGTTACCGTATAGGTGAATGTGACAAGGAAAACGTCGGCACAGAAATCACTTTAAAGCTTAAAGATAATACAGATGACGAAAGCTATGATGAATTTCTGGAGCAGTACAGAATTCAGTCCCTCATCAAAAAATATTCTGATTATATCAGATTCCCTATTAAAATGGATATGCAAAAGAGCCGTCTTAAAGAAGGAACAGAAAACGAGTATGAGGATTACACAGAAACCGAAACTCTTAACAGCATGATTCCTATCTGGAGAAAGAACAAAAACGAACTCAAGGATGAGGATTATAACAGCTTCTACAAGGAAAAATTCATGGATTTCACAGACCCTGTTACACATATCCATGCCAAAACTGAGGGTACTGCAACATACAATGCCCTTTTATACATTCCTTCCAAAGCACCTTATGACTACTATTCAAAGGAATACGAAAAAGGTCTTCAGCTTTACTCAAGCGGTGTTTTGATTATGGACAAGTGCGCCGACCTTCTTCCGGATCACTTCAGCTTTGTAAAGGGACTTGTAGACTCTGAAGATTTATCCCTTAATATTTCAAGAGAAATGCTCCAGCACGACAGACAGTTAAAGCTTATTGCAAAAAGTCTCGAGAGAACTATTAAAAATGAGCTTTCAAAAATGCTTAAAAACGACAGAGAAAAATACGAAAGCTTCTACAAGGCTTTCGGTCTTCAGCTTAAATTCGGAGTTTACAATAACTATGGCATGAACAAGGATGCCGTAAAAGACCTCCTTATGTTCTGGTCTTCTACCGAAAAGAAGCTTGTTACTCTTGAAGAATATGTTACAAGAATGCCGGAAGATCAGAAGTATATTTATTATGCATGCGGCGAAACTGTTGAAAAGATTGATATTCTGCCACAGACAGAGCTTGTCAAGGACAAGGGCTATGAAATCCTTTACTTTACAGACAGTGTTGACGAATTTGCAATAAAAATGCTTATGAATTACAAGGAAAAGGAATTCAAGTCAGTGTCAGCCGGTGACCTTGACATTGATACTCCTCAGGAAAAGGAAGAACTTACAGCCAAGGAAGAAGAAGCAAAGGATTTATTCAAATTCATGCAGGAAAAGCTTGAGGGTAAGGTAACATCTGTTAAGCTTTCAAAAAGACTTAAATCACATCCGGTATGTCTTTCAAGTGAGGGTGAAGTATCCGTTGAAATGGAAAAGATTTTAAATGCCATGCCAAATGACCAGAAGGTTTCAGCTTCAAAGGTACTGGAAATCAACCCTGACCATCCTGTTTTTGAAACTCTTAAAAAGCTTCATAAAACAGATGATGAAAAACTTGAAAAATACAGCAGACTTCTTTACAATCAGGCACTTCTTATAGAAGGTATGCCGGTTGAAAATCCTGTTGAATTTTCAAATCTTGTGTGTGAACTTATGGTATAAAGATATATCAATCAGCCGCCGTTGTACTGTGATACAGCGGCGGTTTTGTTAAAAAGGCGTTCAGAAAGCCGGAAAAGTCAGCAATGAAACAGAAAAAAGGGTGACCTGCCACTGTAAGTCACCCTTCAGACTGTAGAAAAACCTAAATATTGATTTTCGTGCCGATTAAATCGGCAGATTTAGATTGTGAATGAAGATAGTAAGGGGACGCTTTTTCTTGCAAAGCGTCCCCTCTTGAAAAACAGCCCACTGGGCTGTTTTGTCAATTCACCCCTCGTAAATGCGCCGCTGAGGCAAGGCATTTCGCCGTCTGCGGACGGCGATGAGTGGCGCTGCCCCTCAACCCCGCAAGCCTTTGAAAAGGCTTGACCGAAACTTTTTAATTTGTAAATTTTAATCTTTAAAGACTTTTTCGACAAACTGAAGGGTGACCTACCACTGTAAGTCACCCTTTATCTTATCATAAATTATAATTATCGCTTAATCCTGTACGCATTCGGCAATAACCTCTGCTACGAGATTTGCCGGAAGCTGTTCATATCTTAGAAAATCAAATGTAAAGCTTCCCATGCCTCTTGTAACCTGACGCAGGAACATTGCAAAGCTATGCATTTCTCTCATAGGTACTTCAGCCGCAATTTCTGTTATTCCTTCTTCGACAGGCTCCATGCCAAGCACACGACCACGTCTTTTATTAAGCTCGCCCATAACATCACCTGTATTTTCGTCAGGAACTGCAACCTTCAAATCGCCGATTGGTTCGAGCATTACTGGTTCTGCCTGCTTCAGACCTTCCTTGTAAGCAAGCGATGCAGCTGTCTTGAACGCCATTTCTGATGAGTCAACCGGATGATATGAACCATCAAGAAGAATAGCTTTAAGACCTACAACAGGGCATCCTGCAAGAACACCTTTTTTAACGGAGTCCTGCAATCCCTTTTCAACTGCAGGGAAGTAATTCTTTGGCACAGCACCGCCAAATACCTTTTCTTCAAATACAAGAGAGTCACTTACGCAAGGCTCAAATTCAATCCATACATGACCATACTGACCGTGTCCGCCTGTCTGCTTCTTGTATTTACCCTCTGCCTTGACTTTGCGGCGGATAGTTTCCTTATATGCGATTTTAGGCTCTGCAAGGTCAATGTCAACACCGAACTTGTTTTTAAGCTTTGCAACAGTAACCTCAAGATGCTGTTCACCAAGTCCGCTTAAAACCTGTTCCTTTGTGCTTTCATTCTGCTCATATTTTAAAGTCTTATCTTCGTCAAGAATACGGCTTATTCCCGAGGAAATCTTGCTTTCATCACCCTGTGCGGAATTTACAGCCATTGAATAGCATGCAGCAGGAAGGGCAGGCATTTCAAACCTGAGTTTTCTGTCGGAAGCGCAAAGTGTATCGCCGGTGGAGGCGCTGATTTTAACTGCTACAACTATATCGCCGGCAACAGCTTCTGAAACTTCGTTTTGCTGCTTGCCTTTCATAAAATAAAGCTTACCGATTTTTTCGTTTTCGTCAGATGTACTGTTATAAACCGAAGAATCAGCCTTAAGTGTACCTGACATAACCTTTATATATGACATTTTGCCGACAAATGGGTCAACAACTGTTTTAAATACAAATGCAGATAAAGGTGAATCCTTATCGCAGCTTACTGCAATCTGTTCATCTGCTGCGGATGCTTCAACCGCTTCAACTTCATCGGCGCTCGGAATAAGAAGCTCAATTTCTTTAAGGAGCATGTCAATGCCGGTAAGGTCGGCAGCTGATGCGCATACAACAGGAGTAATAAGACCTTTGTTCATTCCGTTATGAATACCGTCAATAAGCTCTTTTCTTGTGAATGGCTCACCTTCAAAGAATTTCTCCATAAGCGCATCGTCTGTTTCTGCAACGGCTTCGCTTACAGCCTCTCGCAGACCGTCAACACGATATGTCTTTTCAAGATTTTCAGCTTCCGGAATGTCTGTTTCGGTTCTGTTTCCGTTTTCATCATATTTATAAGCCTTCATTTCAATAAGGTTTACATATGCGTCGATTTTTTCGTTTTTAATGATAGGAACTACAACAGGGCATACTGTCGGACCGAAATTGATTTTAAGTTCAGTAAGTATATTATAGAAATTCGCATTTTCATCATCAATTTTTGTGATAACAAACATTTTTGATTTTTTCTGCTTCAAGGCTTCCCTGTAAGCCTTTTTTGTGCCGACCTTAACACCGGACTTTGCAGAAACTGTAATCATAACAGTATCTGATGCTGCAACGCCCTGAATCATTTCTCCGGCAAAATCAAAAAGCCCCGGAGTGTCAATGAGGTTTACCTTGATATCCTCATAATCAAATGAAGCCATTGCGCTGTTTATAGAAATCTGTCTTTTAACTTCTTCTGTATCAAAATCCATTATTGTTGTTCCGTCAGCAGTTTTCCCCAGTCTGTCTGACGCTCCTGCTTTATAGAGGATAGCTTCTGCAAGAGAAGTCTTTCCCGAACCGTTGTGTCCTGCAAGAGTTATGTTTTTTATACGTTTCATTGTTATATCGCTCCTTATAAACATTTTATACAATAATACATTTAATATTATACTTTGTTTTATTTACAATTTCAACCTTTTACGAAATATTCTACATATTTTATTAATTTAAAGCTTGTTTTTTGTACAATAACACAAAAGCCTGCAGCAGTATTTTAAATTTACTGCCGCAGGCAACTGTTTTATAAGTTGTAACAACATAATTTGTGTATGAATTTCATTTTTTTCCGACCTTTTTATCAATAAATTTCGGTTCGGTTTTTGAATATACAATTTTCTGTTCGCTGTAAAGACCGGCATACCCCGAAAGCATATATGATATTCCACACGCCAGAATATAAAGCGGCAGATTCTTTCCGCCGAACATTTCCACACACAGGAATACCGCTGTTACGGGACAGTTGGTGACTCCGCAGAAAAGGCATGCCAGTCCGGTTGCAGCACCGACAGAGCAGTCAAGTCCAAGCAGAGGTGCAATAAAGCTTCCGAATGCAGAACCCACAAAAAATACCGGCAGAATTTCTCCTCCCTTGAAGCCTGCCCCAAGGGTTAAGGCAGTAAAAAGAAGCTTTAGTATAAATTCCTCAAAGCCTGCACGGGTTCTGAAGGAACGCGCGATAATCTCCGTTCCAGCACCATTGTAATCGAAAGTGCCGAGGATAAATGTAAGGGATACAACAAGCAGACCGCCTGTAATAATTCTTATGTATGGATTTCTTATAAAATATCTGTATATTCTTGCGGAATTTTTCAAAACATAACAGAAAATAATGCTGAGTATTCCGCAAAGAGCCGCAATTAATGCAACCTTTATATAAACATAAATACTGATATTTTCCAGAATTACTGTCATGGCTTCCTTTTCTACACCGAAAAGCGAGGATATTCCAAACCCTGTCAGCGCTGAAACCACACATGGAACAACAGCAGAATAATGCATTATTCCGACGCTTATTACTTCCATTGAAAAGAATGCAGCAGCGGCAGGTGTGCCGAAAAGTGCGGAAAAGCCCGCACTCATGCCGCACATTGTAATAAGCCTGTGGTCCTGTTCTTTCAGTCTGAGCCAGATGCCGACCTGAGAACCTATGCTTCCTCCAATCTGAAGTGCAGCGCCCTCACGTCCTGCCGAACCGCCGCCGAGATGCGTCAGAACCGAGCCGAGAAAAATACTGAGCGTGTTTCGCCATGTCATGTTTTCGCCGTCTCTTACAGCAATCAGAACCATGTTTGTCCCTTTGTCCGCTTTAAATCCGAGCAGACGGTACAAGGCAACAAGAATTATTCCGAACAAAGGCAGACCAAGTATTATAAGCGGATATTTTTCACGTATCTGTGCACATTCTTTAAGTGCAAAATTAAAGCCTGATGCCACAAAACCGACAGTAACGCCTATTACAAGAGCGATTATCGTCCATTTAAAAAAGCTCCCGAAGGTCTGAGGTATCCATACCTTTGCAGTTTTAAAAATTTTCTTTATGTTATTCATCATAATATTCACCATATTCAATGATACTTATTTTTACAGAAAAAGTCAATTAAAATCAGCTTAAATATTGTAAATTACAAAGGGTTTAATTGTTTGAAGTTTGTGCATTCTGACAAATTTGCATAAATCCCTTGACAATTGGAGATAATAGTGTTAAATTATATTTAGCACTCCAAGAGAAAGAGTGCTAACACTCAAAGCTGACAACTGCCAGTCATAAGAATGGAGGAGACTTACTTGTGAATGACAGAAAATTAAAAATACTTGCTGCGGTCATTGACGAGTATATCCTGACGGGTGAACCTGTCGGTTCAAAGGCAATCGCTTCAAAGCCTGACATAAACGTTTCAGCCGCAACAGTAAGAAATGATATGGCAATGCTTGAACAGCTCGGCTTTCTTGAGCAGCCACATACTTCAGCCGGCAGAGTACCGACATTCAGCGGCTACAGGCTTTATATAGATAAAATCATGAAAACGGGAGAGCTTCCGCCTGAGGAAGTACAAAGGCTTGATAAAATGCTTGAGGACGAGGGCGCTGTTACCGAGGAGCTTGTAATACAAAGTGCTGCAACAGCTCTTGCGGAGCTTACCAAATGCGCTGTTGTTGCTTCAAATGCTTCTCCGAAGTTTTCGGTTATTTCAAAGGTTGAGGTTATTCCGACAGGAAAAAGGCTGTATGTCATACTGCTTATCACCTCAAACGGAAATATAAAAAATAAGGCGTGCAGACTTGAATTTGACCTGTCTCATGAACAGCTTGAATTTTTCACAAACTATATAGAAGAAAATCTTCAGGGTGTTTCGGTTTCTGAATTGTCAGATGAAAAGCTTAACAGTCTCGTAGAAGCGCTTGGGACATATATGATGACCCTTTCACCACTTATTCACGGTGTATACGAGCTTTCAAAGGACCTGCTTCATAAGGAATATACCGTAAAGGGCGAGAGAAATCTGCTTTCCTGCAATGACCTTGACAAAATGGAAATTGTGAAACTTATGGATAAGCCTTCGGAGCTTGAGGATTTCCTCAATGACTCATTCAGCGGAATCAACGTAATCTTCAGTGAGGAAAATGACGGATTTGTCATCGGCAACTCAAGCATGATAGTTTCAAATTATCAGAAGGGTGACAAAACAGCCGGTTCGCTGGGAATTATAGGACCTGTAAGACTTGATTATGCAAAAATTATTCCATATATAGAATATTTTACAAATAAGATTTCGGATTTAATCTCCGAAAATGAAGACAATACAGACAGAAAGGACGATGACAATGAGTGAAAATGAAGAAAAGATAAATAAAACTCCAGAGGAGCCTACGCCTGATAAGGACATGGACATTGATGTGGAAATCAATGAGGACAACAGTTCCCCTGAAAGAGTCAAGGAGCTTGAGCAGCAGCTTGAGGAAGCAAACGACAAGTATCTGCGGCTTTGTGCCGAATATGACAACTACCGCAAGCGTACTGCAAGAGAAAAGACCGAATGCTACGGTGATGCAACTGTTAAGTGTATCAGTGACATACTTCCGGTTCTCGACAGCTTTGAAAGAGCTCTTGAGGCAGAATGCACTGATGAATCCTACAAAAACGGTATGCAGATGATTTACAATCAGTTTGTTGAAGGTTTGAAGAAAATCGGCGTTGTTGATATGGATGCACTCGGCAAGGAATTTGACCCGAATATCCATAACGCCATCAAAACTGAAGAAAAGGAAGACTTTGAGGAAAATACAGTATGCGAAGTTTTCCAGAAGGGCTACATGTTGGGTGACAGGGTTATACGTCATGCCGTTGTGGCTGTGGCAAACTAAAAAGAACACTGCAATTTGTGTTCGTTTCATAAAGAGAAAATTATTTTTGAAAGGAAGAATTTATCATGGGAAAAATTATCGGTATTGACTTAGGTACAACAAATTCATGCGTTGCAGTTATGGAGGGCGGTAACGCAGTAGTAATTCCAAACTCGGAAGGCGCAAGAACAACCCCTTCGGTTGTTGCTTTCTCAAAGAACGGCGAAAGACTTGTAGGTCAGGTTGCAAAGCGTCAGGCAGTTACAAACCCTGAAAAAACAGTTATTTCCATTAAGCGTCACATGGGTTCTGACCACAAAGTGGAAATTGACGGAAAATCATATACTCCGCAGGAAATCTCAGCTATGATTTTACAGAAGCTTAAATCCGATGCTGAAAGCTATCTCGGTGAAACAGTTACAGAAGCGGTTATCACTGTTCCTGCATACTTTACAGACTCACAGCGTCAGGCTACAAAGGATGCCGGTCAGATTGCAGGTCTTAATGTAAGAAGAATCATCAACGAACCGACAGCAGCAGCTCTTTCATACGGCGTTGACAAGGAAGAAGACCAGAAGGTAATGGTATACGACCTCGGCGGCGGTACATTTGACGTTTCAATCATCGAAATGGGCGACGGTGTTACAGAGGTTCTTGCAACAGCAGGTAACAACAATCTCGGTGGTGACGACTTTGACCAGAGAATTATCAACTGGATGACAGAAGAATTCAAGAAGTCAGACGGAATTGATCTTTCAACTGACAAGATGGCTGCACAGAGACTCAAGGAAGCAGCAGAAAAGGCTAAGATTGAGCTTTCTTCAACTCCTACAACACAGATTAATCTTCCGTTTATCACAGCAGACGCTACAGGTCCTAAGCACCTTGACCTTACACTTACACAGGCTAAGTTCAATGAACTCACATCAGACCTCGTACAGTCAACAATGGGCCCTGTAAAGCAGGCTCTCGCAGACAGCGGACTTTCAGCAAGCGAACTCAATAAGGTATTAATGGTCGGTGGTTCTTCAAGAATTCCTGCTGTTCAGGAAGCGGTAAAGAGCTTCATCAACAAGGAGCCATTCAAGGGTATCAATCCTGATGAATGTGTAGCACTTGGTGCCGCATATCAGGGCGGTGTACTTGGCGGTGATGTGAAGGAAGGTCTCCTTCTTCTTGACGTTACACCTCTTACACTCGGTATCGAGACAGCAGGCGGCGTAAGCACACCTATGATTAAGAGAAACACAACAATTCCTACAAAGCAGACACAGGTGTTCTCAACATATGCTGACAATCAGACAGCTGTTGATATTAATGTACTTCAGGGTGAACGTGAATTTGCCAAGGATAACAAGCAGCTTGGTACTTTCCGTCTTGACGGTATTGCACCGGCTCCAAGAGGAATCCCACAGATTGAAGTAACATTTGATATTGACGCAAACGGCATTGTTCACGTATCTGCTAAGGATAAGGGCACAGGCAAGGAACAGAATATTACAATTACATCTTCTACAAACATGTCCAAGGAAGACATCGAAGCAGCAGTAAAGAATGCTGAAATGTTTGCCGAAGAAGACAAAAAGAGAAGAGAAGAAGTAGACACAAAGAATCAGGCTGAAAACCTCGTATTCCAGTGCGAAAAGGCAATGACTGATTTCGGTGACAAGGTATCTGCTGAAGATAAGGCTCCGATTGAAGAAAAGTGCAATGCACTCAAGGAAGCATTAAAGGGTACAGACTTTGCAGATATCAAGGCTAAAAAGGATGAGCTTGAAAAGGCTTTCCATGAGCTTGCAACAAAGGCATACCAGAACGCAAGTCCGGAAGAACAGGCAGCTGCACAGCAGGCAGCCGCAGAAGCTATGGGCGGTGCTCAGGCAGCAGGCGGAAATGACGATGTTGTTGACGCTGATTTTACAGAAGCTTAAAGGAAATTCAATACAGACTTTCAGGGCGGATAATTTTGTTCGCCCGAAAGTTGTTTAACAGCATTGCCTTAGAGTGATGTGACAAAAGAGGTGTAATATATGGCAGATGAAAGAGATTATTATGAAGTGCTTGGCGTTGAAAAGGGCGCTTCAGATGATGAAATAAAAAAAGCATTTAAAAAGCAGGCAAGAAAATACCATCCGGACCTTCACCCTGATGATAAGGAATGTGAAGAAAAATTCAAGGAGCTTAACAAAGCATATGATGTTCTTTCAGACTCTGAAAAACGTCAGAGATATGACCAGTTCGGTCATGCCGGTGTTGACCCGAATTACGGCGGCGGCGGAAATCCGTTTACAGGTGGTTTCAGCGGTGGTTTCGGTTTTGATGATTTGGGCGACCTTTTCGGAAGCTTTTTCGGCGGCGGACGTTCAAGACGTTCCAATGCAAATGCGCCGAGAAGGGGTCAGGATATAAACGTAAATGTAAATTTAAGCTTTATGGAAGCATGTGAGGGTAAAAAGCACGATATAAAGATAAACCGCATGGAGAAGTGTCCTGACTGTAACGGCACTGGCTCTGCTGACGGAAGCTCACAGGCAACATGCCCTGACTGTAACGGTATGGGTGCTGTAAAGGTATCACAGAGAACACCTTTCGGAATGATTTCCTCATCCAAAACATGTCCTAAATGTAATGGTAAGGGTACTGTCAACACAAACCCATGCAAAAAATGCAGCGGTACCGCAAGAGTCAGAGTATCAAAAACCATCAATGTTGATATTCCTGCCGGAATTGATGACAGCCAGACTTTAAGAGTCGGAGGACAGGGTGACAGCGGACTTAACGGCGGTCCTTCAGGCGACCTTAATGTTATGATTTCAGTAAGACCGCATCCGATTTTTGAAAGACACGGAAGTGATATTCACTGTGAAATCCCTATAACATATTCACAGGCAGTTCTTGGTGACGAAATAACCGTTCCTACCATTGACGGTCATGTAAAATACAATATTGCCGAAGGAACACAGACAGGTACCGTTTTCCGCTTGAGAGGCAAGGGCGTCAGAAAAATCCGCAGAACCGACCGTGGCGACCAGTATGTAAAAGTTAATATAGAAGTTCCAAAAAATCTTACAAAAAAACAAAAAGAGCTTTTAAAGGATTTTGCAGCTTCTATGGAAGAAAACGGAAACGAGCATTATCAGAAAAGAAAAAGCTTCTTTCAAAAAATGAAAGATGCTCTAAGTTAAGGGTTGCAAAATTTTCTGTAAAATGCTATAATGTAGACACTGACAGCATAAGCTTTCAGAAATAATTATTGCGGAGAATAAAATTTATGAAAAATTTAAAGTATATCCTTTCATGTCTGGCAGCATTTGCAATCGCCGCTTCCTTCAGCGGATGCTCAAATGACGACAGTTCTTCAGACAACAGCGGAGAAGTTGTTTACTATGACGACAGTTCAAATTCTTATGTTGCACCGGAGGACAGCGAGGCAGTTGCAAGACAAAACGCGGTTACAGCCATAGGCAAAATCAACGAACCTGCTTCAGCTGGCGAATGCGAAATCATTGCCAAAGACATTGTTGCTCTCGGCGAACGTGAGCCTAATGATGTGTATAACTACTCATCAGACATATTTGCAGTTGAAGTTGAGGTTATAAACAATACCACTGAAACTGTCAATATTTCAGACATAAGCGACTTCTATATAAGCGTTGACGGCGGTAAGGAAACGCTCGCCGCCGACCCGTATGTTATAGCTGTTGCTGCAAAATCCATTGACAATTTTGTTTCGCTTGATGGTGATGTTGAACCCGGAAAGTCTATATCGGGTTATATTACATTTGAAGCAAAGACAGGCTGGCAAGAAATTGTTGTATCATATATGCCGCTTATAGAAAATGATAATTATGATTCTGTAATTTATACAATTACTCCTGACATGGTAGAATAATACATGAATAGTTAAGCAGTACTTCTTCGGCGTGAGCCGTTGACGTACTGCTTTTTATGTTATTCTGATTTTTTCTTCTTCCGTCTCTTGCGCAGCCTTGCAAAAAACTCCGAAAGTATGGCTGAACACTCCTCTTTCATAACGCCCGAAACAATTTCAGGTCTGTGATTAAAGGGCATGTCAAACATTTTCATAACTGATTCCGCTGAGCCTGACTTTAAGTCATTTGCGCCGAAAACAACTCTCTCGATACGTGAATTTATAATCGCGCCGCAGCACATAGGACACGGCTCCAGCGTCACATACATTTCACAGTCGATAAGCCGCCAGCCGCCGAGAGTTTCGGAGGCTTCCTTTATAGCCGAAATTTCAGCATGTGCAAGGGGGTTTTTGTCCGTTTCACGACGGTTAAAGCCTTTGCCGACAATTTCTCCCGTACTTTTTTTTACAATTATTGCTCCGACAGGGACTTCCTCCGCCTGAGCCGCCTGCCTTGCCAGTTCAAGGGCAATTTTCATATAGTCATTATCATTCATTTTATTTCTCCTGATTTGTGATAATACTATTTTACTGTATATTATCACTTTAGTCAAGAACAAAAACAATTCAAGTATCTGTAAAATAAATGTAGGCAATAAGCGTAAATTTATATTTAGCTTTCATACTTTCTGTTCATTTCTTTGTTTGCACAAAGAAACGAACCAAAGAAATGCACAAGCTTTTTCTTTTCTTCGAAACAGAAAAAGCTTGACCAAAAAGAAAAAATTCTATGCATGAATTTGTCACTTAAATAATAATGTTTCCCTGTACCTGTCAACTTCATAATTGCAGAATTAAAAGTCCATTTATAGATGGTTGCAATTAAAATAGTATTTGTAAGTTCGAAATTTCAAGCTTTCTCAAGCTATAGCTTAATTTGCGGGGAGAATTGCGTTTTATGCAGACTATCTGCAACAGTTTGCTTTTTATCGGGTATGATAGTTCTTTTAATGGGAAACAGTCTGAATTTTTAAACAGTTTTAAGTTTTGATTTCTTTTTGTTTCTTTTTCTCGTTGAGAAAAAGAAATGTATTTTTGGTACTTTTTGTACAAGCAAAAAGTACATAATTTTAGAAAGATAAATATAAATATATATTCTTAATAAAATATGCGGAGTTAATTTTAATTTTTCTTTCTAACTTAAATTAGTATTCGTACTTTCTTGCTTGTGCAAGAAAGATACCAAAGAACACACAAACTTTCTTATAAAAAGAAAGTTTGAACAAAGAAAATTGAAGCGTCATAATTTAAA
>SVNU01000031.1 GCA_015066715.1 Ruminococcus sp.
TACAGATATTCATACTGACAGCGGCGGTTATTGTGATTGTTTTAAGCTGCATTAAGCTGCGTAATTTCTCGCATCTTAAAAAGGGAACCTTTGAAACAGAGTACGGTGTTGACGGCATGGTCAGGGAGCTTATGAAAACAAGTGAGCATACCCATCTGCTTAAAATTATTGTGGGCATTGCACTGTGTTTTGTAAGTGTGATACCACTTATGGCATGTTCCATGCTGGCTGGTGAAAATGATTTGGTTATTGCCATTGGCGGAAGTGCCATGCTGATAATGATCGGTGTGGGGATTTATATGCTTGTTCAGACTTGTATTATCCGTAGAGGGTTCAGGAAGCTTTTAAGATAGAAAAATCAGATAAGGAGTTAATAAAGTAGTGCATCACAGTATTCAGATTCTGAATATGAGATTTTTCTTGCCGATGAAAATGGCAATGCTGTAAGTTCAGTTATAAAATATGAAGAAGACTCATTACAAACTGAATTTGCACCGCAGTTTGAACTTAACAGTGGAGTAACATTCAATAAAAATGAGGATTATTACCTTACAATTACAGAGCTTAACAACGGAAAAAGCAGTATAATTAGCAAAAATAAATTTCACGTTGATATTACTTTTTCACAGGATTTTGATTTTTGATGGAATGTTTAAGCTCATAGTAAAAGACTCCCTTGACTAGTACACTTGGTTAAGGGAGTCTTGGGTTATTATATATATTTCGCAAAAGTCTTTTTCATTACAATGACTTTATCAATAATGCTATTCATAAGTTCAGGGTAGTTTGAATGGTCATCAAAATTCAATCCATTTATCTTATGAAGTATACGGCTAGCTTTTTTATTGTCAAGCCGCTGCCAGTCAAATGTGAAACCTGTTTCCTGTTCTATAATATCCTTTTTGCTATATAATGAATCAAATAATGTTTTATTATCATGTATATATAATTCTACCCCTACATAACTTTCCTTATTGGCAAGGGTAATACTTATAAAGGCTTCACTTGTTCCGATTGATATAACATACCACGATTTTGTAGGTGCTTTTCTGATACTAAACGGTTTACCTTGTGCTGTAACATATTCATTAAGCATATTCCAAAATTCAAGCCTTTCCGCTTGTGACTTATTAAGTTCGCCCTGGTCAATATTATTTTTCCCGTTTTTAATAAATCCATTTGGAATTTCTACAGCTTCAAATTTAGGAGCACAATCAGAGTTGCCGATTTTGTATGCATGAAGTTCAATGAGGAAAAATCCCAAATCTGCATTGGTATTATTATTTAGCCACTCGATAGCACTTCTGTGTTCTTCACGAGCCTCTTTAACAATCCATACTATAACTTTTGCATTAAGTCCGGAAGCATAAGTTATGATTTTTCCTAAATGGTCGTGGTTTGAACATTCAAGCTGATTTTCGATAATTACAGTTGTGCCTGTAGTTTCATCTTCTGCTACAAGGTCACATCTATAAGCACCGACATATACCTCTTTCTGTATATTAACTAATGTAAGACCGATTATATCATTAAGCAATTCAATGTTTTCTTCTTCTGCAAGCCAGTTAGAAAAATCGTACTGTTCGTGTTTCCACAGTTCACGCACATCTACTTCTGTCAATCTGCCTAATTTCATAACACAACCTCCATAATAATAAAAGCTATAGTATAATCATATCACTAATGCTTATAAAAATCAACATTATTGTCACATAACCATTCATCCCGTCTGTAAATCACAGGCGGGATATTTTTATGCTCAAATGCAATATTACAGTTTGTTTATGCCAACAAGAAAATGTATTAAAATAATAAAAGAGGTGGTAATATGAGTCAGAATTCACTCAATAAATACGAAAGCAGATATAAAAGAATTGGTCTGAATATTGCATTGCAGCGCAAGATGAAGAATATAACCCAGGCGCAGCTTGCCGAGAAAATCGGCATAAGCCGAACACACATGAGTAACATTGAGGCACCGAACATGCTCACGCCTGTGTCTTTGGAAGTGATTTTCGAAATTTCGGACGCACTTAATATCAAGCCGGAAGTTTTATTCAGAATGGATGAAGAATAATGAAGAACTTTGAAATGGTCAGGTACGGCAAATGGACGTATCCGTCGGACGTGCCTATCCGTATAAGCGAAATTGCGGCACATTTTGACAAAAGCGATATTTACCCAAAAGAAGCATACTCCCTGCACACAGAGTACAGCTTTGGTGCACGAAAATTTTCAAGCAGACATCTTGCTGATCTTGAGAATATTAAATCCTGCAATTACAGAGGAATACCACAACTGTGGAAAAACGCAGAATGGGCGAGTGACTTTGCAAAGTTTGTTTTTTCAATTTGCGATGGCAAAGGTGCACCCGAGGTAATAGAAATTCATCCGCCGTTCAGCGACTATGTTTCTTTTTCGCAGTTTGTTGAAATATATAAGCGGTTTGAGGATAGTGTACGTGAGAAGTATCCCAACGTCAGAATTATGATTGAAAACAGGTGCGGGTCAAATTACAAGTCAGCCCCATTTCTTTTTTCAAAGGCAATCGACTTTGTCGAACTGTGTGAAAACATAGAGCGTTACCAGCTTGACCTTAAAATTGCATTTGACATTCCACAGCTTTTTTCGGCTGAGAAAATCGGAAGCGGTAAGCTCAACCGTATGTCTGTGCTGTTTGAAAACCTGAAAATTATAAGGGAATACGTCGGAAGCGTTCACCTTTGGGGAAAGGCTGACGCAAATGGCAGAAGTCGTGTTGCACATCACGGAAACTTTGATACATATTTCAGAAATACCGAGTTGAAAGCGGAGTTTCTTGGCCTGCTGTCAGATTATTTTGATGACAATGCTGTCAGATATATGGTGCTGGAGGTCAACAGCAGTAATGACGATGTGACAAGTATCATCAATGATTTGAAGAGTATTGATTTTAGGTTTATATAGGTGATATAATGGATAATATAGCAGTATTTCAGGAAGAAAATCCAACCCTTGAAAACTACTGGCGGTCGGTAGTTCTTTTCGGCAATAATGTTGCGTCGTATAAATTTGCTTTGGCAAAGTCCTTGCTTGAGCTTATTGAGCAGGATAAAACCCACATTACTCTTGAAGAATTATCTGAACCTTTTTCACGTCACATCTGTGAGCATATTGCATTATCGGACAAGCAGGCGACAAGCCGTTCAAGCTCGTTTCTTGAAACCTGCCGACAGTATAATCGCGGTGAGGTTAGTTATGAAACGCTGATTCAGATTACCAAAACAAAAGGCTTCAACAATGTTCTTGATGCTTTTCATAACGTTAACGGAGCTGCTTTGCCTGTTAAGTTTTTCGAGAAAACATCAATAGGCAGCTCAAGCGGAATTGTTCTGACAGATGACGTGTTCAGACTTGGTGAGATTAAGTTTGAGAAAAATCTTGTTTACGAAGCAGAGGCAAGATGGAATCTTGTCGAAACAGCTTGGTCGCTTGGTGTGTCGGTAAATACGCTTTCAATTCATTATGATGATAAGAGCGACTTGCTGTATATTGAAGATAACAAAATCAGAAGAAAAAATATTACTTCTGTAAGGGCGGCACTGAATGGTTATCAGAAAGGCAAGTGCTTCTACTGCTTTGATGATATTAACGTCACCAATGATGAAAGCAACACCTGCGATGTTGACCACTTCATTCCGCATACGCTTCAGCAGTATACAAACGCAAATCTTGACGGTGTGTGGAATCTTGTGCTGGCGTGTCCGAACTGTAACAGAGGTGCTGACGGAAAGTTTGCGAAAGTTCCGGCATTAAAATATCTGGAACGGTTGAGCAAGAGAAATGATTTTCTTATCAGCAGTCATCACCCGTTGAGAGAAACGCTTATGAACCAGACGGGAAGAACGGAAGCTGAACGGCATATGTTTTTGCAGAGTATGTACAATCTTGCAAAGAACACCTTAATTCACACATGGAAAACCAACGAGGTACAGCAAGCAATTTTTTAAGGAGAGCAGCTATGAACAACACTCTTGATTATTATAATAAAAACGCAGATGAATTTATACTTGGAACGGTCAATGCTGATATGACAGCAACGCTTGACAAATTCATAAAGCACGTTCCTGTCGGCGGAAAGATACTGGATTTAGGCTGTGGCTCGGGACGTGACAGCCTTTATTTCAAAAATCTCGGATACGAGATTACTGCGGTTGACGGCTCCATCGAAATCTGCAAGCAGGCAGAAAAGAAAATCGGTCAGCCTGTTTTGAATATGATGTTCAACGAGATTGATTTTGACGATTGCTTTGACGGAGTGTGGGCGTGTGCATCACTTCTGCACGTTCCCTCTGATGAAATTGAAAGTGTAATTTCAAAGATAGAAAAGTCGCTGAAGAACGGCGGACATTTCTACTGCTCATTTAAGTACGGCGATTTTGAAGGCGAACGCAATGGCAGATTTTTCAATGATTACACCGAAGAATCCACGAAGCAGCTGTTTGCGAAATTTCCGACATTTGGACTGGTTGATATGTGGATAACAAGCGACGCGCGTCCTGATAGGGATGAGAAGTGGGTTAATTGTGTTTGGGTGAAGAAATGATGCAAATAGTCTATAGGTTTTACTAATTAAACAGGATTAATACATTAAATAAAGCGTTTTATATGTTGAGGAGTTGCCTATGTTATTACAGCTGAAAAATATTGGTCCGCATAATAACTTATCTATGAATTTCCCTTCAAATCACAGCGTTATTTATGCCAAAAACGCAAGCGGCAAGTCATTTATTGCACGTTCGTTTAATGTGGTTAACAATTATCAGAATTCAGAATTAATGAAGACGCTTGTATCCATTGGTTCAGATAGCGGTGCAATCAATATAGATAATACCGGTGTGCGTATCAACAGTAATGGAAAAGCTGACCTGATGTATGAACCTGATTACAAGATAGTTGTATTCGATGAAAAATACATTGATGAAAACCTTAAAATAACAGGGTTTCATCCAAACGGAAATATTGAAGGCATAATCCTCGGTAAAACTAACATTGATATACAGTCAGACAGGTATAAATTGTTAGGTTTAAAGGTTGCAGGAATAGAATTGAAGGAAAAGATCTCAGCAGTAATAGAGAAAAGGAAGAAAGAACTCAAGAAATATGATGTTACTGCGGCAATGACCGATTATAAGGCAATTACTTTTGAGTATATAGAGCAATTGTCACGTTCAGAACAGAAGTATTCAGATTTTGACAATCTTACTACGGAATATCTGAGCTTGAAAAATTGTACTGACATAAATGTAAATATACCGACGTTATCTTTTAATGTGATATTTGATGCAAACGCTTTAAATTCCATACTAAAAACCGCATATACAAAAAGCAGCTTTACCGATGAATTTAAGACAAAGCTTTCTACACAGCGTAATTTTATTCAGGAAGGTTTAATGATTTCTGATGGGAAAACCTGTCCATTCTGTGGTCAGGAGTTTTCACAGGCGGCTGTTGAACTTATAGACGCATACAACAAATATCTTAATGACAGCGAAAACAGAATAAAAACACAGCTTAACAGCATTTTATTGCAGCTTACGAAAATATCGGACGATATTATGAATTTGTATAATGTCAGATACCCAGATATTGCAAATCAAGTAAAGCTGGCTTGTTCCAATATGACCAAAAGCAAACGTGTTACGTTGCAGGAGTTGCCGGATACATATCTGTTGATTAAATGCATAGACAGTATTAAAGCGATAATTTTGTCCAAGTGTGAAGACATCAGTTGCAATAATTATGAAATGGAAGATGTATTCCTGACATTCAATACGCAGTTATCTATGCTGAACGAGGCAATACAGCGAATAAATTATCAAATCGGAACAGTAAATTCCAACGCAAATAATATGTCAAAGGAAAAGACCAGGCTAAAAAAAGAAATCTGCAAGGCACTACAAGCAGATTTGAGCAAAAGTCTAAAGAATGATTTTGCGGAACTTCAGAAATTGAGAAATGAATATAAAGAATTTTATGCAGAAATACAGCAGAAAGAAGCTGCCGCAAAGGTATCAAAAAAAGCTTTGGTTGCGGACACATTTTCACAGCTGATGGAATATTTCTTTGATGGGAAATATTCATTTGATACAAACACCTTTAGTCTTGGCTTTAAGAACACGGTGCTAAATGACTCTGCTACACACGTTCTCAGCGACGGAGAGAAAAGTATCATTGCTTTGCTTTTCTTTATTGCAAGTATTCATTCGGCTGTCAATAACGTAGATGATTACGAAAAGATGCTAGTAGTGATTGATGACCCGTCTTCAAATCTTGATTATGAGAATTCTATAAGAATTGCTGATATTATAAGCGATATAAACAATGTTGTTGACGTAAGCCAGGACATAAAAACGATAGTTCTTACACACGATACTGTTTTAAGAGATGAAATAATAAAACAGCAGAATGCAGTATTGCTTACAATATAAAATTGTCTTGAAAGAAGGTGAAGTAACCTGTGGACAGCATTAAACGTGATATATTCAAAGCCATACATAACGGCAAATGGTTGAGCATTGAATATCGTAACAAAGAGGACAAGATTACAAAATACTGGATTGGTATAAACGGTATAGATGTTGTCCGTAAATCCCTGCATGTAACAGGTCTTCATCTCGGTATGTATTCGTCAACCAATCTCACGATATATGTTGAAAATATAGTTTCAACCGCTCTTATTGACGGAACATATCAGCCGATAAATACGGCTCTTGTGGAGGATATCAGGTTAAATCCGCAAAAGTACAGCTTTATTTTCAACAATGTTGCTAATCTGAAAATTCTCGATTATCTTTCTGACTGCAATAAGCTTGATGCAACCCCATACAAATCGGATTATTGTCTGATAGACCATATTGATGATGATAGGCTGACATCTGACGGATATATGCTCAGCGATGAGCAGTTCAAGCATATAGTAAACAATTTTCAGAAGAAAAGTACAAGCAACATCAAACGCAGAAACATTCAGCAGCTTGCACTTAATATGCTCAGCATCAATACTAAAAAAGGAATTTATGTACTTGCATTCCGTAAGCTTGATTTTGATGTTGTACATAAAACACTTCGTCCAAGTGAAGAAATAACCATCTGTAAGGAATTCACCATTGACGGCAGCGTACAGAGTATACGCAAATTTCTTGATGCGGATGATTATTATCTGTTGGAGGATTACGTTGCCAATCAGGAGAAAATAAAGGATTGCATAGCTCGTTCAAACGCAGATATATACGGAGTTGACGATATGCCGTATTTTATCTGCATAGAGAAAAATCCGATAATTGACCTTACTACCGAATATAACGCTATTATCAATGAATATTCGGAAGGAACAGTTTCAACGCCGATAAAAGCTTTCTTCGGAGATTTAACTGAGCCATCAAGACGTCGAAAGGATTATCCGATAACTCTCCTTAACAACAAAGTAAACCTTGACCAACTGCTTTCCATCCACAATGCTATCAAGTATCCTGTCACGTACATTCAAGGACCTCCGGGGACAGGTAAGACCAATACAATAATCAACACTATTGCTACGGCTTTTTTCAATGAACGCACCGTGCTGTTCACATCATATAACAATCATCCGATAGATAGTGTGTTCAATGCACTCAATAGCTTGAAATATCGTGATAAAACAATACCGTTTCCTATTCTGAGAGTTGGGAACAACGAAATAATACCTGAAGCAATTAAGTATATCAATGACCTGTATGAAGCGACGAAAAATATGCAGATATATGAAAAAACTCTCAGTAAAAACAAGGAAGACAAAACTGAAAAAACAAAACAGCTTACCGAATTGTTAAAAAAGCACGAGGAAATCATCGACCTTAATGAACGTCTTGAAACGATAGAAAATTTAATGAAGCTAAACGGAAATATGAGCTTTCAATCGGATTTGCAATGCCGTCAGCTTGACAGCGTAAAAAAGCGTCTGGCTGAAATTGGTACGGTTTCTGACGAGGATGCTCTGAGTTTGCTTAATGATGACACGGAAGCGTTTTACAAATATCTTTACTATACATCTGCAATGTACATCAAGCGTCTTGATGAACCGAAATATGCTGATTTTTTGAATATTATCCGAATGACAGATAAAGAAGCACAGGTTGCTGAGTTCAACAGATATTTGACAGACAATGAAAATCTGAAAAAGCTGTTGAGAGTATTTCCGATAATAGCAACTACCTGTATTTCCGCTCATAAGCTTGGTGAGCCTAAAAAGCACTTTAATATGACGATAATTGATGAAGCAAGTCAATGCAACACAGCAATTTCGCTTATACCTATTATCAGAGGCGAAAACCTGATGCTTGTAGGGGATCCCCAGCAGCTTAATCCTGTTGTGCTGCTTGATGCAGGTGTTAATGACTCATTACGCAAGAAATACAGTATTTCCGATGAATATGATTACATCAAAAATTCTATTTACAAAACATATCTTGCTTGCGATGCTGTAAGTAATGAAATTCTGCTCAGTTATCATTATCGCTGTGCAAAGCCTATAATTGAGTTCAACAACAAGAAGTATTACAATAGAAAGCTGAAAATAAAATCATCTGCGGAATCTGCAAATCCATTGATTTTTGTAGATATTGAAAACAATACCACAACAGCAAAAAATACTTCTCCGCTTGAGTCGGAAAAGATAGTGCAGTACGCAAAGGCAAACAAGGATAAAAGTATAGGCATTATAACTCCTTTTACAAACCAACGGGATTGCATAAACAATGCCTTGAAAGCAGAAAATCTTACCAATGTGACCTGTGGCACTGTTCACGCATTTCAGGGTGATGAAAAAGATGTTATTCTGTTTTCACTTGCATTAACAGATAAAACTCACCCCAAAACGTATGAATGGCTTAAAGGTAATAAAGAGCTTGTTAATGTGGCTGTATCCCGTGCCAAGAAACAGCTGATAGTTCTTTCAAGCACGAAAGAACTTGAAAGACTTCACTCTGATATTGGCGATGACGATATTTATGAGCTTGTGCAATATGTAAAAAGCAACGGTATTTCAAAGGTTACTCCGAATAATGTTTCCTCGAGAGCTCTTGGTATTAAGCCATACAGTACGGAAACAGAGGAAGCATTTATGCAGAGTCTTAACCACGCTCTTGACAATATTCTCTACACTGATAACAAATGCTCAGTAGAAAAGGAAGTTGCAATATCACAAGTTTTCAGCGAAAATGTGCCGTACATTGACCTGTTTTACACAGGACGCTTTGATTTCGTCATATACCAGAAGGATTACAACAATCAGAAATTTCCCGTTCTGGCGATTGAACTTGACGGAAAAGAGCATATTGAGGATGAGATTGTCCGTAAGCGTGATGAAAAGAAAAATGCAATTTGCAAAGCACATGGGTTTGATTTGATCCGTGTGGAGAATTCTTATGCAAGACGTTACAATTTCATCAAGGATATTCTTCTGAATTATTTTGGCAAGGGGATAAGATAACGAAGTGTATTTTTTCACTTAAAAAAGTTAATACCATTAATCTTAAAAACTGATAATATTTATTTTTCATTTTGTTATATATAATATTTCAAAATGTTATAATTCGTGACGTTATACATAGCTTCATAATGAAAAATAATGCTATTGTAAGAATTTAAGAAATGTGCTTCTACTGAGTATGAAAGTAGGGGCACTACTTATTTGGATTTGTCAAATTACACAAAAAACAAAAGAAAATTTCTATGGTGAATAGTACCATTGTACCGATTTTTACACAGGTAATATGATAAAATTATGATATAATGTAATATATAGTGTTTTATTATGTTGAATTATAGTATCATTTAATATTATTATGAAAGGTTGATATATTATGGCTGAAAAAAATAATGCTAATATTGGGTTTGAAAAGCAGATATGGGATGCTGCGTGTGTTCTTTGGGGTCACATTCCTGCTGCTGAATACAGAAAGGTAATTGTAGGTCTGATATTCTTGCGATATATTTCAAGTTCTTTTGAAAAGCGTTATCTTGAACTTGTAGAAGAGGGTGACGGATTTGAGGACGATAGAGATGCTTATGCAGAAGATAATATATTTTTTGTTCCCGAGGCGGCTCGATGGAGTAAGATTTCTTCTGCAGCACATACTCCTGAAATTGGAATAGTAATTGATGATGCAATGCGAGCTATTGAAAAAGAGAATACTACATTAAAGAATGTATTACCGAAGAATTATGCAAGCCCTGACCTTGATAAGCGTGTTCTGGGTGAAGTTGTTGACCTTTTTACCAATATGGATATGGGAGATACAGAACAAAGCAAGGATTTGCTCGGTCGTACATATGAATATTGCATTGCTCAGTTTGCGGCATATGAAGGTGTTAAGGGTGGTGAATTCTATACCCCATCAAGTATTGTAAAAACTATTGTTGCAATTTTAAAGCCTTTTTCAAACTGTCGTGTATATGATCCTTGTTGCGGATCTGGTGGTATGTTTGTACAGAGTACAAAATTTATTCAGGAGCATAGCGGTAACAGAGGTGCAATTTCAGTTTATGGTCAGGAGTCAAACGCTGATACGTGGAAGATGGCAAAGATGAATATGGCTATTAGAGGCATTGATGCAAACTTCGGACCATATCAAGCAGATACTTTTTTCAATGATTTGCATCCAACGTTAAAAGCTGATTTTATAATGGCAAATCCACCATTTAATCTTTCTAACTGGGGTGCGGACAAACTGAAAGATGATGTGCGCTGGAAATATGGTACACCACCAGCTGGTAATGCCAACTATGCGTGGATTCAGCATATGATACATCACCTTGCTCCAAATGGTAAAATTGGTCTTGTTCTTGCTAACGGTGCACTGTCTTCACAGAGTAGCGGAGAAGGTGAGATAAGAAAGAATATAATTCAGGCTGATCTTGTGGAAGGCATTGTAGCTTTGCCCACCCAGCTTTTTTACAGTGTAACAATTCCTGTTACACTGTGGTTTATAAGTAAAAATAAAAAGCAAAAGGGTAAAACCCTCTTTATTGACGCAAGAAAAATGGGATATATGGTTGACCGTAAGCACAGGGATTTTACTGGCGAGGATATTCAGAAGCTTGCCGATACATTTGAAGCATTCCAAAACGGTACATTAGAAGATGTAAAAGGATTCTGTTCTGTTGCTGATTTACAGGAAATTGAAAAGCAGAATTTTATTCTTACACCGGGACGTTATGTTGGTATAGAAGAAGTCGAGGATGATGGTGAACCATTTGAAGATAAAATGACTCGTCTTACATCTGAACTTTCTAATATGTTCGCTAAGTCACATGAATTGGAAGAAGAAATCAGAAGAAAATTGGGGGCGATCGGGTATGAAATATAATTGGTTGACAAAAACAGTTGGTGAGTTAACCTCTTATATGGCAAAAGGCATACCACCAAAGTATACAGAAAAAGCATCAGATACTACAATATATGTTTTGAATCAAAAATGTAATCGTGATTATAGGATATCATATGGGCCATCACGTTTGCATGATACTGCTACCAAGAAAGTGCCTGACGATAAGATGCTTAAATCAGGTGATGTATTGATTAATTCCACAGGAACAGGGACTGCCGGCAGAGTTGCACAAATGATGGATGTTCCACACCCTACTACGGTTGATGGACATATGATTATTATGCGTTCAACAGATGAAATTGACAGTTTGTATTACGGATATGCACTTAAATCATATCAGTCAGAAATTGAATTATTTGCAGAAGGTTCAACAGGGCAGACGGAAATCAATAAACGTAGATTGTTGGATGAAATTACAATTTTATATCCAGATAATATACATGCACAAAAATATATTGCTTCAATTTTGCGGGTGTTGGATGACAAAATTTTACTTAACAATAAGATAAACAATAATTTAGAGCAACAAATATCTGCGATTTACAAAAATAAATTTGCGTATGTTTTGCAAGGAAATACCTCAACCATTGAACAACTTATTGCCTTTTCAAATGGTAAGAAAAGACCTTCCGAAGATGGCAATATTCCTGTTTACGGTGGAAATGGTGTACTTGCATATACAAATCAATCCAATTCCGAAAATAGTATAATTATTGGACGAGTAGGAGCTTATTGTGGTAATGTATTTTACACTTCTTCACAGTGTTGGATAAGTGATAATGCTATTGAAGCAAAATCCAAAGTAACAGATTCACAATTATTTTCATACTACTTATTAAGAAATGCAGAATTACCATCTCGTCATATTGGAACCGGACAGCCGCTGATGACACAGGGCATTCTAAATGCTATACCGTGTTCGTTGCCCGATATTTCAGAAATAATGGCTTTTAATAGTCTGTGTGAACCTTTACAACAACAAATTGATAATAATGTGATAGAGATACAACAATTATCCTTGTTAAGAGATACACTTTTACCCAAGCTAATGTCCGGTGAAATTGATGTATCAAACATCAATATTTAAGCCGCTAAATTATTGTTTAGCAAAGAAAAGGGGGTATTATGAGTAGAAAATCAGCAAGATTTATAGCCAACATGCTATCCAATTATACTACAAAAGATGTATATGAGATTTGGAAAGATATGGGTCTGGTCGCAAAAGATAAACTAGGAGATTGGATAATAACAGATTTAGGACGATCGCTAGGTGGTAAAATGTCAAGCGGAGGTCGACTTTCTGTACCAACATTTAATGCAGATTTTATAATTGATAAAATGATAGAATTCTGTAAGCAAAAAGGAATTAAATAACAGGTTCAACTCTCACCAGTGGCGAGAGATTACAAACAAGAACTGCCGCTGCTTGTCGTTCTCTATTTTAAAGGAGAATTGACTATGAAACAAACACTTACAAACGATATTGTTCAGGCTATGCTGCCATATCTGAATAATGCACAAGTAGAAAAATTGCAGACTGTAATACAGCATACGCTTTTTAACTATGAAATAGTTGAAAGCAATAAAAGTGATGATAACTCTGATCAGAACCCATTGGAGATGTTTTTATCGGCTAAAAGAATAGAGGGCTGCTCTGAGAAGTCATTGAAATATTACCGTTCAACTATTGATGCAATGATAAATTATGTCGGAAAAAGTGTAAAACACATCGTGACAGATGATGTTAGAGCATATTTGACAGAATATCAGGCTAAAAAGAATTTAAGTCGTGTTACTATTGACAATATCCGCAGAATCCTATCTAGTTTTTTCTCTTGGTTAGAGGACGAAGATTATATAATAAAAAGTCCTGTCAAGAGAATACATAAGGTTAAGACAGCAAGCAATATCAAAGAAACATACTCAGATGAAGCACTTGAACTTATTCGTGACAGCTGCACAGAAATCCGTGATCTTGCTATGATTGATATGCTTGCTTCAACGGGAATGAGAATAGGCGAAATGGTACTTCTGAATCGTGCTGATATTGATTTTAACGAGCGTGAATGTGTTGTTTTTGGCAAGGGCGATAAAGAAAGGGTAGTATATTTTGATGCAAGAACAAAAATACATCTGCAAAACTATCTGGAGAGCCGAACAGATGATAATCCTGCGTTGTTTGTAACCTTGCGTGCACCTCACAACCGTATATCAATCGGCGGAATAGAGGTCAGACTTCGTGAATTTGGAAAACGTCTCGGACTAAATAAGGTTCACCCGCACAAATTCAGACGAACTTTAGCAACAATGGCGATAGATAAAGGAATGCCCATAGAACAGCTTCAGCAGCTTCTTGGGCACAGACGAATAGATACGACCTTGCAGTATGCAATGGTCAAGCAAAGCAATGTTAAAATTGCTCATCGAAAATTTATTGGATAGAGAGGTTGAAAAAATGGGAGAGTGGAAAGAATGTACCATCGCAGATATAGGTACTGTTGTAGGTGGTGCAACACCATCAACAAAGAAACTCGAAAACTATGAAGGCGGTACTATAGCTTGGATTACACCGAAGGATTTATCTGCATTTTCAGGTAGATATATAAAATATGGTGAAAGAAACATCACAGAAGAAGGATTAAAAAGCTGTTCAACACAGTTATTACCAATTAATACTATTCTGTTCTCTTCAAGGGCACCTATTGGATACGTAGCTATAGCACAAAATGAAGTGTGTACAAATCAAGGATTTAAAAGTGTAATTCCTAACGAAAATACTGATCCGTTATTCTTATATTATTTATTAAAGTATAATAAAGAGACAATTGAAAATATGGGTAGTGGAACTACCTTTAAAGAAGTTTCTGGAAATACAATGAAAGGCATAAAAGTTAAAGTGCCAATATCATTGGAAGAACAGAAAAGAATATCTTCTATCCTTGGCGTTCTTGATGATAAAATTGAATTAAATACTCAGATAAACAATAATTTAGCGGCTTAAATATTGATGGTGGAAACGTCAAGTTCACCTGACATTAGTTTCGGAAGTAATGTATCTCGAAACGTAGTAAGTTTTTTGATTTCTCTTGTAGTTGCAAGAATCATTTCAAAAAGAGGTTTTACAATACTATCAAACTCACTTAGAACTTCTTGAGTAGGTAAAAATGTAGGGTAATTTTTCAGAATATCTGTTTTGAGATTTGTAAATACACTTCCATTACCAAGAGCTACAAGTTTTTCTCTAATATGCTTAAAGAACAAATACAGATACTCGTTTGAAAGTCTTGATGTCGAGAAATATAGCCATCCATCGTGAATACAGGTGTCAATGTCTAATATCTTTGGTAACCCCGGAGTTGCACTATTGGAAAGAACCAAGGCACCTGCTTTTAAGAAAACCGTTTTTTTCAATCCATCTTCAATGATATATTCTTTTATTTCATTGATGAATGGAGAGGTAATGCAAGTTGCATCTGATATTTTGAGCCAATGTAATCCACTATCAGACAGATAATTTTGTATTGGTCGTGGAGAACCACCACGCTTAATCTCGACAAAATCGCCGAGAACACCTTTTTCCCAAGTGTCAGGTGCTTGTCCATTAAAATTATCGTAGTCGATAAAATATGATTTGAACAAAGCTAATGCTTGTTCTTCTAAATTATTGTTTAGCAAAGGAGAGTAATATTTTGAATCAAAATAATTTGGATTTTAATAATTTTAAAGAGATAGATTCGGTAAGTTCATTTATTAGCGAAGTAAAAGCATTAAGAGAGGCTGAAGATGGAACTTCAACGGAATTATATTTTAGAGGACAGGAGGTAGAATTTTGGGATATAGAGCCAAGTATTTTCAGAAACAATATGCTTAGCATAGAACACACCCTAATGCAAATACCGTTACAAAAAATTCCGATGGAGTTTAAAGAATTTAATACAATGTTTGATATAATGACAAAATATCAACATTATGGAATGTGTACTAGATTGTTGGATTTAACAACGAATCCTTTAGTAGCATTGTATTTTGCCTGCAAAATACACGGAAAAGAAAAATATGAAATAGAAAGCGAACAAATAGAAAAAGAACCTGATGGAGTTATATATTACACAAATAGTTTTTATCCATCAAAACCGCTGGATAAAGAGGTTGAAATAGTATCTGCGTTAGCTAGTTATGATTTAACAAAAGAAAATACTATTATTGAAATTTTTGAAAAGCTTAGACAAAGTCAGATTATTGATAAAGAAACTGAAGAGAGATGGTTGCAGAATGAATTTTTTAATGAATTCGTGAAAATTATACAAAATAATTATATGGTAATACCTACATATACAAATGAAAGATTAAGAAAGCAAAGTGGTGTTTTTCTATTAGCAAGTATGTTTTCGATTTTTCCTGGAGCAGAGATTAAAAAATCTGTAATTATAAAATCAAAAAGAAATTTAAGAAGCGAGTTTTCAGAAAAAATATTCTATATAAGAGGTGAAAACAAAAGCTCTATACTTAAGGAATTAGATTTATACAACATAAATGAAGCTACATTGTTTCCAGAATTAGAACATCAACTTAATCACATTCGACACATAAATAAAGAATGTGTTCAAACTGTTAGTGAATTTTTTGAATATGACACAACATGTGCATCAGATAAACAAAGTTTAGATGTCGATGATACAAAATTAGATGATTATCTATTGTGTAATTTATCTGATATATTGAAAAGCGAAGTAGAAGATGAAGATATTATAGAAATCCAAAAAATCATCCAGAATAATGCTTCTGTAGATTGGTACAAACGTGATAACGTAATAAGTAAAATAAAGATGGCAATTACGGGATATTATTTTTTGAAATATAGTGATAAATCAAAATCAAAAGAAAAAGCAAATATAATTTTAAATTTGCTCAGTGAAACTGTACAAAAATTTACTACTAATAATGAAGTGGGTGAATAATATGTCAGCATTTTATACAGAAGCAGATTATGAAAACTCTGTCATAGAGCTTTTCAGAAATGATTTAGGATATGAATATGCTTATGGTCCCGATGTTGAGAGAGATTTTCACAGTCCGCTATATGAAGAAATCCTTGAAAGCTCTTTATATCAGCTTAATAGAGGCTTACCTGATGGCGCTATCCAGGATGCGTTGTTTAAGCTGAAAAACTTTGAAAATGGTGAGCTTACACAGAAGAACGATCTGTTTATGGACTATCTACAAAATGGAGTTCCAGTAAAGTATATGGACAAGGGTGAGGAACGGTCTGCTATTGCATATCTTGTTGATTATAAAAATGTGGCTAACAACTCTTTTATAGTTGCTAATCAATGGACTTTTATAGAAAATAGCAATAAGCGTCCTGATATATTGATTTTTTTGAACGGTCTGCCTGTTGTTCTGATAGAGCTTAAATCTCCTTCTCGTGAGGAAACTGACGCTTCGGAAGCATATCTTCAGATACGCAACTATATGCATGAAATTCCGTCTATGTTTATTTATAATGCAATTTGTGTTATGAGCGATCAGCTTATTTCAAAAGCTGGTACAATTACATCAGGCGAAGATCGCTTTATGGAGTGGAAAACAAAGGACGGAGATTACGAAAACACGCAGTATGCACAGTTTGACACCTTTTTTGAGGGCATATTTCAAAAGGAAAGACTACTTGACATTCTGAAAAATTTTATATGTTTCTCTAAAAAGGATGGAGAAGTATTTAAAATCCTTGCAGGCTATCATCAGTATTTTGCAGTAAAAAAAGCAATTACTTCTACTCAAAAGGCAACCGTTACAGATGGTAAGGGTGGCGTGTTCTGGCATACACAAGGGAGTGGCAAATCTCTGTCAATGGTATTTTATGCTCATTTATTGCAAGAAGCACTGGATAGTCCTACTGTTGTTGTTCTCACTGATAGAAATGATCTTGATGATCAGCTTTACGGCCAGTTTTCAAAATGCAAGGACTTTTTAAGGCAAGAGCCAATACAGGCTGAAAGCCGAGAGCATTTAAGAAACTTACTGGCTGGTAGACAGGCGAACGGAATTATTTTTACAACTATGCAGAAATTTGAGGAGTCGGCAGAGGCTCTTTCAGACAGACGGAATATAGTTGTAATGGCGGATGAAGCTCATCGCGGACAGTATGGCCTTGCTGAGAAAATAAAAATCACCAAAAATGAAGCAGGTGAAGATGTAGCCAAGCGAGTTATAGGAACAGCTCGTATTATACGTAACAGTCTCCCTAACGCTACATACATAGGTTTTACAGGTACGCCTATTTCTGCTGCTGATAGAAGCACTCGCGAGGTTTTCGGTGATTATATTGACATATACGATATGACACAGGCAGTTGAAGACGGTGCTACGCGTCCTGTTTATTATGAAAGCAGAGTTATAAAACTTAATCTTGATAAAGATACGCTTGCCCTTATTGATGCTGAATATGATATTATGGCACAAAACGCTGATGCAGATGTTATCGAAAAGAGTAAGCATGAGCTTGGTCGTATGGAAGCTGTGCTTGGCAATGACCAGACGATAAATTCTCTCGTATGTGATATTCTTGATCATTATGAAAACAATCGTCAGGATATGCTTACAGGCAAAGCAATGATTGTAGCATATTCAAGACCTATTGCAATGAAAATCTATAATCGTATTCTTGAATTAAGACCAACATGGACTGAAAAAGTTAGTGTAGTTATGACATCAGGTAACAGCGATCCAGAAGAATGGCGAAAAATAATAGGTAACAAGAGTCATAAGGAAGAACTTGCTCGTAAGTTCAAGGATAATGACAGCGAAATGAAAATTGCTATTGTTGTTGATATGTGGCTTACAGGATTTGATGTGCCCTCACTTGCAACAATGTATGTTTACAAGCCTATGTCAGGTCATAATCTTATGCAGGCTATTGCCCGTGTAAATCGAGTTTTCCGCGATAAAGAAGGAGGCCTTGTTGTTGACTATGTAGGTATTGCTTCTGCACTTAAACAGGCGATGAATGATTTTACAACACGTGATAAGAAAAATTACGGAGATACAGATGTCACAAAGGTTGCATATCCTAAATTCCTCGAAAAACTTTCTGTATGCAGAGATTTGTTCCATGAGTTTGATTATTCTAAATTCAAGACAGGTACAGATCTTGAAAGAGCTAAAACTATTAGTGGTGCCGTAAACTTTATAATTGCAAGGGAAAAGCAGGATGACAAAGATATTTTTGTTAAAGAAGCGTTGTTGTTACACCAGGCACTTTCATTGTGTTCATCTCTTGTAGAGGAAGATTTACGATTTGAGGCAGCTTTCTTTGAATCTGTTCGTGTAATGGTAATCAGACTTACAAATGCAGGTGCAGGTAAAAAGATTTCTCTTCCTGAAATGAACGCTCGCATTAACGAATTGTTGAAGCAGAGCATAAAGAGTGATGGAGTAATCAATTTATTCTCAGATGTAAAAGAGGAGTTTTCGCTATTCGATCCGAAGTTTCTTGAAGAAATTTCAAAGATGAAAGAAAAAAATCTTGCAGTAGAATTGTTAAAAAAACTTATCGCAGAGCAGGTATCGATATATCGAAGAACTAATGTCGTTAAATCAGAAAAGTTCAGCGAAATAATGCAACGATCTCTTAATGCGTATCTTAATGGTATGCTTACAAACGAAGAGATTATTGAGGAAATGCTCAATCTTGCGAAACAGATAATAGCTGCACAGAAAGAGGGAGACAAGTTAGGTCTTACAGCTGATGAGCTTGCCTTTTATGATGCATTGACAAAGCCACAGGCAATTAAAGATTTTTATGAAAAAGAAGAGCTTATTGCCATAACAAAGGAGCTTGCAGATACTTTGCGTAAAAACAAAACTATTGATTGGCAGAAAAGAGAATCTGCAAGAGCTAAGATGCGCATGTTAATTAAAAAGCTTCTTAAAAAACATAGATATCCGCCGGAGGGTATGGAAGATGCTGTACAGACGGTTATGACACAGTGTGAGCTTTGGACGGATAATGTTATGGAGATATAATAGTTTTATTGTCTTGGGGGGAGAATTTTTGTTCACCAATTGATCATAAAAACAACACGTTTATTTCGGATGGTATAGTTGATCCTGATACATGGTTTGAGCTTGATTCAGGAAAAAGAATACGGTTTCTTCTGAAAGAAGCATATGGAGAAGAAAAAGATTGGTCATTAGTTGAATGGTTGAACAAAGAAATACCAACACATTCAATCTGGATGCGAGTTGTAGAGTGGACTTATGCTATACATAACACAGCATCTGCTTCCGTATGCAGGTTTGCTTCGGAAGAAATCAAGAAGTACTACAATAAATATCTGAGAAGTATTGCTGTTGTAAATTTAAGAAAAAGCACTTCAAATATGGATGTAATAATGGAGTACACCATGTACGACAAATGTGAATTAAAAGAAGAAATCGAAATGATTGATCCAGATATTAGTATTTTGGGACACACTATTCAGCCATTGATCAACATCTTTGATCTTGACAGAAAACAACATAGTAATGTATGTTACAATTGGTATTATTTTACGAATAAAATTGGAGATCGTGAAAGGTTGATAATCGATTATTATTATCTCGCAAAACAATATCCTAAAAGCAGAATTGCATTCTCATTTCATATTTACCCACATAGAGTTTTAGTATATCTTGAGAATTCATTTACCTCTATATTTGTTGCAGCATATTATAACGACCTTTTAAAACTAAGATGTACAGAATACTTGTTCAATGCTGAACCAGTGGTAATTAATGAAAAAAGTAAAGAGCCTATGGAGAACTATGATAAATTCTGCCCTGTTTCCGATGCAGAAATTGTTGAAAGTCATTGGAAGTTTACTAATAAAGGGGGAAGCCGAATCTTTAGAGGAAGATTATCTCCTGAAAATAATCCTTTGTACTTTACATTAAGGTTTGGCACTTTGTCAATTGATGCAGGTGATTTTCATGGAAAAACAACATTCAGCAGATATAGGCTTTTAGTTGAGTTTGTTACCTTAATAAATAATATGATGGAACAATACAAAGTCGATTGAGAAATAATTGATGTTTGCCGAAAGCAATTTCTGTATATTTTTACTGATAACAACAGAACTGAAAATGCAATCAGACCCTTTGTTATGGGAAGGAAAAACTGGCTGTTTTCAAACACGCAGAACGGAGCAAGGGCAAGTGTTCTGATTTATTTGCGTGCAGCTACTGTCTGTGCCAATGAGTTGAATGTTGAGGAGTATTTTTACAGGCTGCTTATTTCTCATGTGCCTGTTTTGCGTTGGGATGAATGACATATCAATAAGTCCTCCGCTGATGATATGGCGGGGGACTGTTTTTGGGGGCGGCAGAGGGGGGATGGGTATTTCTTTACGCAAATAACTTTTTTAATCAGTTGTTGATTGCAGCCTGTACATCTCATTCATAATGAGCAGGTCGTGTGTATCAATTCTTCCAAGGCCGTTTTCCGCTTGTCCAGCCTTTGGCTTTCCAGTAATCAGCATCAGCAGGGTTGAAGCCGTTTTTCTGCATCATAGCCATAATCGAGAAAAATCCTTTTGTCTTTATGTCAGGCTTGATTTTGCCGACTCCGTTGGAAATCTTCTTTGCAAGTGAGGTTGTCTTTTTGTCAATCTTTGCTTTTATTTCGGGCTTTACATTTTCCCATTTTGTTTCCATAACAGCAACGCCAAGCTTGTAGGTCTTAGCAATTCCCCAGAAGAATGTGCTGTCTGCCATATCCTTTATGGTACTTTTCATTCCCGCACCTGCGGCGGTTGAAATGCATACGGCCTGCTTTTTAAACATCTTTTCTTCAGGGCGGTGTACCATAAATCTGTAGCCGTAATGGTCTAAAAGTGCTTTCATTGCACCTGTTGAATGCATAACATAAACGGGACTTGTGAGTATTAAAACATCTGCCTCGTCGATAGCGTCCGTTATCGGCTTTAACTTTTCATAATCGGGACATTTGGTTTCACTTGTCACAAAACAAGCAGCACACCCTTTGCAGAAGCAATCAAAATCTTTCGGCAGGAAAAATTCAGTAACCTCTCCATTCAGCTTGTCGCAAAGCTGTTTTGCAATATTGTAGGTAGAGCCCTTGTGGCTCTGACCGTGGATAACTGTAATCTTCATCATTTTTCCTCCTTGCTGTAGAGTCTTGAAAACTGTCTTATGTGCTGTTCAAGCAGCGTTGTGAATTCAGCCTCACGGTGCGGCTCTCTGTCGCACATTGTCAGTAACATATATATCGGCGAATGGAATTGAAGTGCCATTATATAAGGGTCAGCACCTTTAAGTACGTCATTTTCACAGAGTATAGCAAACATTGCACTCTGATATTTCAGTGAGTCATCAATATACTGCTTTGTGAAAAGCTCTGCAAGCTCGGGGTTGTTGAATTGCTCAATAGTCAGCATTTTACGGAATTTCTGTGTGTAGCCGTCGTGCAGAAAAAATCTGAACAGACCTACACCCATTTCTACAAGTCCGTCTTCGGACACGGCAGAAAAAATCCCTGCGTCAACAGCCGCGTCATTTCCGTTCATATCAAGTGAAGCCGCCTGCTTGTCATAACTGCTTTTCATTTCGTTAAGAATGGCGTTGAAAATATCCTGCTTGCTTTTGTAGTGCTTGTAAAGGGACGGTGCTTTAATTCCTACCGCCTGAGCGATATCGGCAACAAACACATTTGCGTACCCTTTTTCAGAGAACAAGGTCAGTGCCGCATCAAGTATTCTTTTCTTTGTATCCATAAAAACACCTCTTTGGCTAATATGTGTTAGCTTTATTATAAGCTAATTTGAATTAGCTGTCAAGAGGGTGAGAAAATTTTCAGTTTTATATTTGTCATTACCATAACCTGCACCATTTATCAAGTTATTTTTATAATTAATTGCACCTTTTGAGATGTTTGTGAAAGGATTATTTGCACCAATCGACATAATATATTGTACTTGTATGTACCTGTCAATAATTAGTTTTCCGTATTTAAAACATATTGCATAACAATTCTGGTTGATATACCATAAAAGCTGTGGTATAATTGAGACATCCCAAAGATTCAATGGAGAATTAAAATGAGAAACATAATCACAATACAGCATACGCAATCAGAACAACATATAAACAAAATGATTGGTTCGTTAGGCAATTGGAATTTAACTGAGCTTGGAATAAAGCAAGCTCATTCCATAGGTAAAAATCTGGCCGATGAATTTAAAAATAAGAAATTTGTTATCTACTCCTCTGATTTGCCAAGAGCAAAACAAACTGCTGAAATTGTTTCAGGTTATTTTAATACACCTCCTGTTTTTACTGCTGCATTAAGGGAATTTGATTTAGGAAATGCAAACGGAAAGTCAAAGGAATGGGCAAGGAACAACCAGCAATGTTCCGTATGGCAAGGCACAATTGATTGGGCAAAATCCGTATATGATAAGCCTTTTGTTGGTGCAGAATCTAAAGCAGACGTGTGGAATAGGATCTCAAAATTTCTGAATGAGATATTGGTTCAAACTGATGATATTATACTTGTGTCTCACGATGGCACATTGAGTATACTTTATGCATTGTGGCTTGGCATAGATATTGAGATGTTGAACAAATGCAATCTGTCAGGTAAGACAGGAGGTGTTTCTGTTCTGAAGGAAGATTATGACGGAAACCATATTATTGCACGATTGAATGATATGTCATATGTGAAAGAGAAGCATAACTAAGAAAGTCAAAGCTTGTCTTTTTGCAAACATCGGAAGAGTCGACAAGCTTGGTTTCGTAATCTTTACAAGTACATAAAGATATACGCAGGCGGTGCCCCTGTACTTTTTGAGGATGATGTTTTTAAGATTGAAATTCTTCTTAAATAAGCTATTGGAACTGAAAGTGCCGATAACCGCCGATAAGAGCAAGAACTATTGACAAAAGGAGCAACTATGATTAACCCAAAAGAACAAAGAATAGAAATTTTTGAAGACACAATGAAGCTTTGCAAGGACAATACCCGCCTTGCTGAAGCTGTGAAAAAAACAGTTTCGGGCACGAAGTTCTATTCCGCTGACGGTAAAATTTCCGTGTCCCGTGGCGAAAATGGGAACACTAAAATTTCAGTAACGGACGAGCGTACCTTTCAGGCGGCAAAACGTCTTTGCGGCGAGTATGAAGGCAAGCGTATCGCCGTGCTGAATTTTGCTTCGGCAACAAATCCCGGCGGCGGAGTTACAAAGGGAAGCTCTGCACAGGAGGAAGCACTCTGCCGCTGTTCAACCTTGTACCCTTGCATAAAAACCGATGAGCTTTGGGAGAAATTCTACTCAATGCACAGAAAGCGTGCCGATGTGAGATACACCGACACCTGCATTTACACGCCAGATGTTACAGTGTTCAAGAGCGACACGGATTGCCCTGCATTGCTTGACGAAAAAGAGTGGTACAGTGTTGATGTCATAACCTGTGCGGCACCAAATCTGCGTCCAAGACCAAACAACAGTATGAATCCTGGCACGGGAAAGCCTGTCAGGGTTACAGATACGGAGCTGCTTGAGCTGCACAAGATCAGGGGACGTAAAATTCTCTCCGTTGCCGCTGAAAATGGTGTGGACGTGCTTGTGCTTGGTGCATTCGGCTGCGGTGCGTTCAGAAACAATCCGATGATTGTTGCAAGGGCATACAAGGAAATCCTTGCAGAGTTTGATGGCTGTTTTGAGAATGTTACGTTTGCGGTTTACTGTCCGCCTGATGACAAGGGGAATTTTAACACATTCAGCAGAGTGCTGGGGTGAATTGTTTCTATATAAAATTAAACAGCATACCGACCAAAAAATCGGTATGCTGTAATTTTTATCATTTGTCCAACGTGTTTAAAATTTTTTCACACTATCTGTCGGGATTACGAAATATACTCAGCAACTGCAAATTGTTTTTTTGTAAATAGATAACAATAATTTACAATACTATTCGGAACAAAATATTTAATTTTATAAAAATTAAATTTACTATTGACTTTAACAAAGTTAAAGTGTATAATAAATAATGTTAAAGGAGTGATAATAATGGCGATTGAAATTGTCCCTGATTGGATGGTTAATCTTGAAGATGAAGACGTTGCTTTTATAAAGCGTTTCCTGCTTGCCTCAGG
>SVNU01000032.1 GCA_015066715.1 Ruminococcus sp.
TTTTCTTTTTTGCTGACTTTTTTCTTTTCGAGAAAAGAAAAAAGTGTATGCATTCTTTGAGCTGTTTTATCATTAGCACAAGCGCAGCGAAGTGATAATGAATAAAAACAGCCATGCACAGCATTGTTACTTTTCTTGTGCAAGCAAGAAAAGTAAAGAATATAAACAGAAAGATAAATATATATTTATTTTTTCATAATTCTTTAATAAACAAGGCGGAGCTGTAAGCTCCGCCATATTTTATTCTTCATCATTTTTTTCAACAATTTTAATACCAAGGACATCAAGGCTTTCCTGATCAACACTTGCAGGGCATTCAGACATAAGCTCACTTGCATTCTGAAGCTTTGGAAATGCTGTAATATCACGAAGGCTTTCTGCTCCGAGCATAACCATTGCAAGTCTGTCAAGACCGATACCCAGTCCGCCGTGCGGAGGAGCACCGTATTTATACGCTTCAACAAGGAATCCGAATTTTGCTTCGATTTCTTCATCGGAAAGACCAAGCGCCTTGAACATTTTCTGCTGAAGCTCATAGTCAGTAATACGGATAGAACCTGATGAAAGCTCAATTCCGTTTACGACAAGGTCAAATGCCTTTGCATAAACCTTTTCAGGTGCAGTTTCAAGATACTGCAGACATTCGTCGTTAGGCATTGTGAACGGATGATGCATTGCAACATATGAATTTGTTTCATCATCATATTCAAAGAACGGAAATTCTGTAATCCAGAGGAAGTTGAACTTATCCTTTGGAATTATGTCAAGCTTTTTGGCAACTGCAAGTCTGAGTGCACCCAGAACAGGAAGTGTAATCTTGTTTTTGTCTGCGATAATAAGTGCAGTGTCACCCTTTTCACAGCCGATTTTATTGAGGATTGCCATAAGTTCTTCTTCGCTGAAGAATTTTGCAAATGAACAGGCAGGCTTTTCGTCAACCCATCTTACAAAGGCAAGACCCTTTGCACCTATGCCACGAACCATTTCTGTGAGCTTGTCAATTTCCTTTCTTGTAAGAACAGATGCGGAATTTTTCGCAACGATTGCTCTTACGCTTCCGCCGTTTTTAACAGCATCTGCAAAAACTCCGAAGCCGCAATCTGCAACTATATCCGAAAAGTCCTGAATCTCCATTTCAAAACGAGTGTCAGGCTTGTCAGAACCATATCTGTTCATAGCTTCAGTGTAGCTGAGTCTTGGAAGTGGTGTAGGAATATCGACATCAAGTACATCCTTATACAGATAGGAAATAAATCCTTCTGTCATTGCAAGTATATCCTCAACATCAACGAATGACATTTCAAGGTCAATCTGTGTGAATTCAGGCTGTCTGTCTGCACGTAAATCTTCGTCACGGAAGCATCTTGCAAGCTGAATGTATCTGTCCATACCTGCAATCATAAGCAGCTGCTTGTAAATCTGCGGTGACTGCGGAAGTGCGTAGAACTTGCCATTATGCACTCTTGAAGGAATGAGATAATCTCTTGCACCTTCAGGAGTTGACTTCATCATCATAGGTGTTTCTATTTCTGTGAAATCATTTTTGTAGAAGTATTCTCTTGCCGCCTTTGCAATCTTATGACGCATGATAAGATTCTGCTGAAGCACAGGACGTCTTAAATCAAGGTAACGGTATTTGAGTCTTAATTCCTCGTTTACCTTGGTGTCGTTCTGAATTTCAAAAGGTGTTGTATGAGATTTTGCAAGAATACGTAAATCATCGACGATAATTTCGATTCTGCCTGTCGGAATATCATGATTTATGCTTGAACGAACAGCTGTTGTACCATGTGCCATAAGGACATATTCCATGTGGCATGTTGAAGCCTTTTTGAAAAGCTCCCTGTCTGTTTCATCATTAAATGCAAGCTGTACAATACCTGTCTTGTCACGAAGGTCGATAAAGATAAGGTTGCCAAGGTTACGTACTTTCTGTACAAATCCTCCGACTGTCACCTCAACGCCTTCCTTTAAAACTTCTCCGCAGTAAATAGTGCGCTTTAAACCATTCATGTTATCTGCCATTGTATTCTCCATTCCGCCGATTTTAACGGCAAATCAGCGTGATTTCTCACGCTGACCAGATTTATTAAATATTGTCAATTACATCATCAAACATATCGCTTATAGCAATGTTTGAAAAGTTCTGAACAAATGTATCATCAAGCTTAATGTCAAGCTGTTCGCCTGTTTTCATATTTTTAAGCTTTGCTGTTTTTGAGTTTACTTCATTGTCACCAAGGACAATTGTAAATGCTGCACCAAGCTTATCGGAATACTTCATCTGTGCTTTAAGACCACGTCCGACTGTATCATATTCAACCCAGAAGCCTTCGTCTCTTAATGACTTTGCAAGCTTCATTGCAAACGGTATAACCGTTTCATCCATCGGGGCAATATACAGTGAGCATCCGGTGTTGTCCTCAAATGAGATACCCTGATTTTCCATTGTAAGAATAAGTCTTTCAAGTCCCATAGCAAATCCAAGGGCAGGAGTGTGCTGACCACCGAGCTGCTCAATAAGACCGTCATAACGACCGCCGCCGCATACAGTACCCTGTGCGCCGATGTCGGTTGTTACAAATTCGAAAACAGTTTTTGTATAATAATCAAGACCTCTTACAATTTTCGGATCAACTGTATATTTTATATCAAGGTTGTCAAGATATGATTTAAGCTTTTCAAAGTGGTCACTGCATTCGTCACACAGATAATCAAGAATTAAAGGTGCGTCCTTTGCAATATCCGAGCATATCGGACTTTTACAGTCGAGGATACGCATAGGATTCTTTTCAAGTCTTGAAAGACATGTTTCGCAAAGCTCGTCCTTTTTATTTTCAAAATATGCCTTGAGAGCCTTATGATATTCTGCACGGCAGTGAGGGCATCCTATAGAATTGATTTTCAGTTCGACATTACTGATACCAAGATTGTTTATAATATCATATGCCATTGAAATTACATCAGCATCTGCCGAAGGAAGTGCACTTCCTGCCATTTCAACTCCGAACTGGTGAAATTCTCTCAGACGTCCTGCCTGCGGACGTTCATGTCTGAAACAGGAAAGAACATAGAATACCTTTTGCGGCATTGCTTCATTCAAAAGACCGTTTTGCATCATGCAGCGGATTGTACCGGCTGTTCCCTCCGGACGAAGTGTAAATTTTGTTTCCTTTGCTATTACCGAGTACATTTCCTTCTGAACTACATCGGTAGTTTCGCCTACGCTTCGCTGAAACAGCTCAGTGTTTTCAAATGTCGGAATACGGATTTCCTTGAATCCGTAGCCGGAGGCTGTTTCTTTTACAATTCGTTCGACTGTAAGCCATTTATGAATATTTTTTGGTGTTACGTCTTCTGTTCCGTTTGGTCTTTTAATAGTAAGTGCCATTAAGATTCTCCAATCTTCAGATTAAGTATTATTAAAATTTGTTTATATACGTGGATTTCCGATTTCACGCCAGTCAAGGTCGCCTCTTTCAAGTGCGAGAATAAGCGCTTCGGCTGTTGCTATATTTGTAGCAACAGGAACATTATGAACATCACAGAGTCTTAACAGATTGATGTCATTCGGTTCATTTGCCTTTGGATTGATAGGGTCACGGAAGAAAATGAGAACATCAATTTCGTTGCATGAAATTCTTGCACCGATTTGCTGTCCGCCGCCCTGAGTTCCACTGAGATAACGCATTATTTCAAGTCCTGTTGCTTCGCTTACAAGCTTGCCGGTTGTACCTGTTGCACAGATATTGTACTTTGACAAAATGCCGCAGTAAGCCGTACAAAACTGAACCATCAATTCTTTTTTTGAGTCATGAGCGATTATTGCTATTGTCATTTTTTATTCCTTTCCATTACGCTGAATGTAACGTTTTTTATTTATAAATCAAAAGATAAATTGCTATATTTTAAATACTTGTTTTAATACACTGCTTCGTCTTATATTATACCATAAAATTAATAAAAGTCAAAGCTAATTTTAGGATTATTATTAAAATTGTATGAGTTTGACTATTTTCGATGTTTAACATTGTGCAGTGTGACAAACTGTTGAAAATGGCGTGACTTGAAATAAGCCACGCCGTTTTTTATTCCTCTGCCTGACTTTCATCATTGTCATCAGAATCTTCATAATTTTCGGAAACGGTTGTTTCGGTAGTTTCTGTTGTTACAATATTTCCGTTTTCATCGGTAACAGTTGTGGTAACCTTTGAATCCTTTTGCGGAAGAAAATTAATTTTATCTGTTCCGCCCTCCACGCTGCCGCTTTCCGGATAATTCTTATAATAAGCCTGAATAATACTTCTTATCATATATTTTGAATATTCGCCGCCTTCCACAAGACCTGCGAAAGCGATTTTTGGTTCATGAGCCGGAGCAAATCCGATAAATGCTGTATCGGTAAGGTTTTTTCCGTCTCGCCAGTTCTGTGGAGTACCTGTTTTAATAGCTACATCAAAGCCAAGGTCTGACAGTGAATACTCAGCAGGGAAGTTGTTTTCAGAAGCTAAAATCATACCCTCTGTGATATAATCATAAACATAATCATAATTAAGATTAATCTGCGCTGCGATTTCTGGATTGTGCTCCGAAACCTTTTCGTTCATTGAGTAGTCATAAATGCTGTCAACAAGATGAGGTGTATATCTTACACCGTTGTTTGCAATTGTTGAAGCCTGAACAGCCATCTGAAGCGGTGTAACGGATGTTTCCGACTGACCGATACCAGCCTGAAGAACGTGACCGACAGTCCAGTCCGCACCGATTTCATTGAATGTTTCAGGATTTGCAAATGCACCGGCAACGTCACCGGTTTCTATTCCTGTATGCTGACCGAAGCCGTAAAGTGCGGCATATTCGGAAAGCTTGTCGATAGCAAGCCGGCGGCTCAGTTCATAGAAATAAATGTTGCATGAAACCTTCAGCGCCTCTGCAACGGCAATATCATTATGATAACCGGTACAGCCGACATCAATATCGTAGAACTTCATTGTCTTTTCACAGTGGTATGTTGATTCACCTGAAATTATTCCCTCATTAAGTCCGGCTGTTGCCGTAACTGTTTTAAAGGTAGAACCCGGACGGTAGTAACCGCTTGTGGCTCTGTTTAAAAGAGGGTAGTTGTCTGTTTCAAGAAGCTTATCGTAGTCATCTTCGTACTCAAAGAGAGTGTATGTCGGAGATGTTGCCATAGCAAGAACTGCGTTATCCTCAACATCAAGAACCACAACTGCACCACAGCTTACGTCTGAATATTCTCCCATGGTACGCAGGTAGGCGGTAAAGTTTTCAAGAATCTGTTGCACATCTTTCTGGTAGTCACTTTTAAAAGTAAGTTTTACGGTGTTTCCGCCTGTCGGTTCCTTTGTAACGTCAGCTGAAACGACCTGACCGTCAGTGACAGTAATTGTTTTTTCGCCGTTTTTGCCACGAAGCTCGGATTCCATGGCACTTTCAATTCCGCCCTTACCGACAGAATCGTTCATGGCGTAGCCTTTTTCTTTAAGCTCCTCGTACTGTTCAGCATAAATAGGGCCGACCGTTCCGATTTCGTGAGGAAGTACATCTCCCTGAGCAATTTCTCTTATAGCTTCTTCAACGATGTCGATGCCTTTGAGCTTTACCCCCAGCTCCTTGAGCTGTGTTACAACTTCAAGGGGTACATCCTCGCATAAAGTGTAGCTGTTGCTCAAAGAAAAGTCTCTCAGCAGCATTTCATAGCGTATGCCTGCAATAACACGCTGCTGACTTTCATCATACTCAGTATCAAGTATTTCATAGTCATCAATAAGCTTGTCGATACAGTTTTCTGCCGTGGCGTAAACATTTACACCGATAAGCTTTTTCAGGTTTTCAACTTCAGCTTCGCTGTTCTTTTTGAATTCATATGGGGCAGAAGCTGTAACAGGAATTGAGTCATTCCATTTCAGATTATGTTCTTTAAGTATTTCAAGAGTTTCAAGGAGAATTGCGTTTCCTTCCTTATTGTCATCAGGAAATCTTGCAGCGTCAATAATTACATTGAAGCCTACCTTGTTTTCAATGATTTTGTCACCGTCAGCATCAACAATCTGACCACGGGTTGCCTTGATTGTCTGGGTATATATAGATGTGTACTCTGACTCCTGAAGATATGCATCCCCGTTTACAATCTGAATTGACATAAGCCTTACGCATCCCAGTGCTACGGATATAACAACAAGTATGGCAAGGAAAGCAGTTCGGAATCTTGCTATAAATTCTTTCATAATGTATCACCTTTTTTCGGATTGTGAATATACAAAAATATTTTCGGATTTGAAATGTATAGAATAAAAAGCGTGATTTCCACGCTTTTTGATTTTATACCTTCATTGCTTCTTCAATAGTTTTTGCTTTTTTCGGATAGAATCTTTTTGAAATCTGTTTTACTATCAGATATATTATCGGTGAAATCAGAACAGTGTAGAAAATACACGGAATTGAAATATCCGAAAAGACATATCCGGCTCCCTCGTAATCCCACATAGCATAATAAAAGAAATAAATGAGCAGCTGATAGATAAATGTACACACACCGGTTAGTATTACAATGTTGAAAATATTTTTAAACAGTAAGTGTCTGAAAATAAGAACTGAACCGACGCAGAATGCAATCATTATAATACTGCTGAAGCCAAAGAAAGTGTGTCCGCTTGCTTCATCAATAATCAGACCACAAATGCCTCCCAGTACCGCTGATGTATATTCGCCCTCGTTCATGCAGATACAAAGACACAATGGTATGAAATATATAGGCTTTACACTTTGTCCGACATTTATCAGTACTGATGAAACAAAAATCAGAAATATGTAAATAGCCCAGCGGATTATGGCATAATACCTGATTTTTTCAAATCTGTTTTTAGGATTGATAAGCATTATTCTTCACCGCTTTCATAACTGTCCTGCTGGATATCGTCCTCAGGGACAATTTCTTCAGTTACCTGTTCATCAGAAGAAGTTTCTTCAGAAGGATTTTCTGTTGGTTCGGTAGTAGGTTCGGTTGTTTTTTCGCCGAGGTCACCGGTTGGTATCTGCTGTTCTTCTTCCTCTCTGTCGAATTCTGTAATTACCATAACATTACTGATTTTTGTAGGGTCAACAGCAGGTTCTATTACAGCATAAGCAGTAAGACCGCTTTCTTCAATGCCGGTTTCTGTAACATTTCCTATAACGTAACCCTGCGGGAACTGACCGCTGTTGCCTGAGGTAATAATAAGGTCGCCTTTTTTTATCTTATTGTTTTTATCGAGATAAATCATCTTGCATTTGCCGTCGGCTGCATATTTGAGGCTTCCTTCGATAATACCTGTATCACGGCTTTCAACACACAGAGCGCCGATTGAAAGGTCAGGGGAAAGTATTGTTCTGACTGTTGAGTATGAATTTGCAACATTTACTATTATTCCCACAAGACCTTCAGATGTTACGACAGGGTCATAAAGCTTTATATCATCATTTGAACCCTTATCTATTGTAAAAGTTCCGTATGGGTCATTTGCTGTTCTTGAAATTACTGCACATGGAGGGGAGAGAACAAAATCCTCATTCTCCTCCTTGATGCCGATGAACTTTCTTAAGTCCTCAACCTCGGACTTCATATCCTCGTAATCAATCAAACGATTGTTAAGCTCTGCTATCTGTTCACGCAGACGCTGATTTTCCTCAACATAGGCTTCCGAATCAACAAACAGGTCAATTACAAGCGAAACCTTGTCGGAAATGGCATTTGAAAACTTTTTTACAGGGTTTAAAAATGTTCCTATAAACTCCGAGCTGCCTGATGTTGTTCCGCTTTTGGCAACCGAGTAAAGTCCTATTCCCAGAAAGAATGCGGCAATACAGACTATAACTTTAAATTTAAAGCTTCTGAAAAAAGAGTTCAATTAAATCCTCCTTTCTATAGACATCACCGCACAGAAAATGTGCGGCATGCCTTTACATTTACCTGCTGCAGCAGGCAGTATTTATTTAACATCTGAAAATGCATGAAAGGAGCATTAGTAGTAATGAACATCATCAGCAAGTGCATCTTCAAATTTATCAAGATCCTCAAGGATTTTTCCGGTGCCTTCAGCAACACAGTCAAGGGGGTATTCGGCAATGTATACCGGCATGCCTGTTTCACGGCTGATAAGCTTATCAAGACCACGAAGCAAAGCGCCGCCGCCTGACAGTGTGATTCCCTGGTCTATAATATCAGACGAAAGCTCCGGAGGAGTTTTTTCAAGGGTGGTTTTGATTGCTTCAATTACTCTTGAAAGCGGTTCTGTAAGAGCATCTCTGATTTCCGTGGATGTTACCGTTATATTTTCAGGGAGTCCGTTTAAAAGGTTACGTCCCTTTATTTCCATTGTTCGTTCGCTTTCGCCCGGATATGCCGAGCCGATTTCAATTTTAATGTTTTCGGCTGTTCTTTCGCCGATTAAAAGATTGTATTTTTTCTTTATGAAATTTATAATGGCACGGTCAAATTCGTCACCTGCAACCCTTACCGAACGTGAGGAAACAATTCCACGCAGTGAAATTACGGCAACTTCGCTTGTACCGCCGCCTATATCAACTATCATGCTGCCGGTAGGGTCGGAGACAGGCAGACCTGCACCCATAGCCGCCGCCATAGGTTCTTCAACAATAAATACTTTTTTTGCTCCGGCATTTTCAGCTGCTTCCTTAACTGCTCGTTTTTCAACAGCTGTAACGCCTGACGGAATACAGATTATAACTCTTGCCTTTGTAAAGAAAGTACCTCTGAGAGCTTTTCTGATAAATTCCTGCAAAAGTGTGGTGGTAATATCAAAATCGGCAATAACGCCGTCCTTGAGCGGTCTTACGGCAACAATTGAGCCGGGAGTTCTGCCGATAACGTCCTTTGCTTTTTTGCCGACATATTTTGCCTTGTCGGTTCTTGTATCAACGGCAACAACAGACGGCTCACGGATTATAATACCCTTGCCCCGCATAAAAACAAGAGTATTGGCTGTTCCTAAATCTATTCCGATATCCTTTGTGAACATTCTTTTCTCCTTATTTGAAGTGCACTTTCAGCTGTACTGAAATCCGCACGAAAATTTTTTATATTACGGGGATTTTCTTTTTTCCTTTCCCTCTTTATTATTATACCACCAAATAGCATTTTTAACAACAATCTTTGTTAGAAAAATTGTGAATTATATTTATACTGTTTTTTATGTATTTTGACAGTATATGGCATTTCAGGCGGCACTGCACAATAATTAAGAAGCGCCGACCTGAAATCTGTAAATACGACATATAAAGCTTAGCCTGCAATTACCTTTTTGAGCTTAGGGTAAACAGCAACAGCAACAATCATAAATAATACCTGTGCTATGCTGATTGAAAATTCAATACCGAATGTTAAATTCACAATAACGAGTTTTAATGTAAAAGGAGATATAGCTACCTGCTTTGAATAAGCAAGCCAGTTTAAACCGTTTATATCACCTGTTGCCGAAGCTAGGAGAGAGCCGATTACTGCTCCTGCAATTACAAGTAGAATAAGTAATATTGTATTTTTCATAAATTATGTCCTTCTTTCAGTTTACTGTCCTGTTGAGCCGAAGCCGCCTGCGTTTCTTTCAGTTTCGTCAAGCTCGCTTACTTCGCAAATCTGCGGAATTATGACAGGAGTCATAACAAGCTGTGCAATTCTCATTTCATTTGTAACAACAAAATCTTCGTTTCCGTGATTTATAAGAGCTACCTTGATTTCACCTCTGTAGTCACTGTCAACAACACCCACGCAGTTTGCCGGTGCAATACCATGCTTGCAGGCAAGTCCGGAACGTGCATAAATCAGGAGAGCACATTCATCGGTGTCCGGTGCAGCTGAAAGACCGGTCGGAATCATTTTGATTTCACCGGGGCGGATAACTACATCTTCATCAAGACATGCAGATAAGTCCATGCCCGCACTTCCACGGGTTGCCTGCTTTGGCACAACAGCCTTATCATTCAGTTTTTTTATTTTAAGAATATGATTCATTTTTTCCTCCGTCAATTTACAGAATACCTCTGTAATAAAGTCCTCTTGTGATATTTTCCTGCTTTTTTGGAGCAGTTTTGTATTCATTTATAATTGAAGCTGTTTTTTCAGCTGTTTCGTTTGTGAAATAAAGTGTAATAAAGCTTACATTTTTAATTTCCTCAAGCCTGTCCGCCATGTAAAGACATTGTGAATTAAGTATTTCTACATAATCACCGTAACAGACAACCCTGTTTTCACAGCCCTTTCTGTCAAATAGAATATTACGGCAGTTTTTGCAGCCGGTTTCATTTTTTATCGGACAGTTTCTTGTCAGCATTGCCGGCAGAAAGCCGTATGCTATAATCCCTGTTGGAATTGATTTTTTTAGCTGATTAATCTGAGAAAGCTTCATTTCAAAAGAAAGAGTGCAGTCTGAAAGACCGTTTTCCCTGTAAAATTCAAGACTTAGCGAATTTGACACATTCAGTCCGAAATCTCCGTGAAGTCTGTAGTCGAGCTCTTTTCCTGTTTTCAGGTAGGCGATGTTATTGCACATAAGGTGTTCTGCACCCTTTTCACGGCACTGCGCCAGAATTTTTACAGTTTTTTCTTCATCGTATATAAATCTCGGTGGCTGAATAATCACTTTTGAAAAATCCAGATTTTCCGCTTTTAGGAATACGTCGGCCGGCATTATTATCATGTCTGCATTTTTTGCCGCCTCAAGCTGTGCAATACAGGAAATTCCTGCACGTATTTCCGAAAGCTCCTCTGTCTTGTTTTGCAGTTCAATATCAAGGGGGCCGCTGCTGTATTCCGGAGTGTTGCCGGAAATAATTTTACTGCCAATCAGTTCCACTGCTTCACGTCTCAGTGAATTTATGGATTTTGCGGTCAGCATAAGACCGTCATCTATTTCGGCGCTTAATCCGTCAAACTCAAAAACCGTCCCCCCAAGCTTTGAAAGCTGACGTTCAAGATAATCGGCATCAATGGGTTTTTTCAGTGCTGCTTCGGGAATATCACCTGTAACAACTGCTTCATGACTGCCGCTGACGGCTTTGAGAGTAACCGGCTGCCCGCTTTTTACAAAGGCTTTAAAGCTTATTTTATGCGCTTTGATTTCCCTGGTGTACTTCTGCCTTATTTCGGGAAGAATTTTTGCCGCAGCAATGACATCTTCCTTTTCACGATGCCCGAACATTTTGTCGGTTTTTCCTGTAAAATATCCGTCAGTAAATCCGCTTCTTGAAAAAACGGCTTTGAGGAGTGACATATCCGGAGTCTCTCCGTTAACAGCCTGCACACATGCGCTTACAGCCGAAGCAACATACTCAGGTCTTTTCATTCTGCCCTCAATTTTAAAGGATGTAACACCCATAGACTCAAGCGTCTGCAGATGCTTCATAAGGGACAGGTCCTTTAATGAAAGTGCAGTATATTCAGGTGTCTTACAGGAAGAAAACGGCAGACGGCACGGCTGTGCGCAAAGACCTCTGTTTGCGCTTCGCTGTCCTATCAGTGAGGAAAGGTAGCATTGCCCTGAAACGGACATGCACAGTGCACCATGTACAAAAACTTCTGTTTCGATTCCGAGTGCCGATATTTTTTTAATTTTCTTTTCTGAAAGCTCCCTTGCAAGTACAACTCTTTTAAAGCCAAGCTGTTTTAAAAAAAGAGCGCCATTTACCGTGTGAACGGTCATTTGTGTCGAACCGTGAATGGCTGCATCGGGAACAGTATTTCTGATAATCCGGCATGCACCCATATCCTGAACTATAAAAGCATCAACGCCGCATTTTGCAGCCATTTTTATAAACTCCGAAAACTCATTTATCTGGTTGTCAAGAATAATTGTATTGACAGTCAGATAAAGCTTCACATTTCGCAGATGGCAGAAATCAGCAGCCTCTTTAAGCTCGGCTTCTTCAAAGTTTGCGGCGTTTTGTCTTGCAGAAAAGCTTTTACCGCCTATGTAAACGGCATTTGCACCGCAGTTTACCGCCGCAACAAGTGACTCCATACTTCCTGCCGGAGCAAGTATTTCAGTAGCGTTCATGGTTTTATGCTTTTGAAGCCCTGACTTCATCCTGAAGCTGTTCAAGCTCTATTTTAAGTCTTTCAACTTCTTTCATGGCTGCATCACGTTCAATTCTTGCCTTGCCTGCTTCGTCAACATATTCCTTTGCCTGCATTCTTACATTGTCAAAATTTGACTGTGCCTTGCTTAAATCGTCAAGTGTTGATAGCGCAACCATAACAGCTGCAGAGTAGGGTGAAACAGATGAGTTTCCTGCGCACATGTCATTGAGCTTTTTTTCAAGCATTTTTGCAAGTCCGTAAACATAGCTCGGCGGTTCTTCTGTCTGAAGTATGTATTCCTTGCCGCATATAATTACCTTTACTTTATTTACCATTTATTTTATCCTTTCGGACGGGCTTTCCGTCGTTTTATTTTCAGGCGTTGTTCGTAAATCCGAAAAAGCCTGTCATTATTATATTATAATACATTTTTCTTGAAATTTAAATAGAAATGTGAAAATTTTCAGAAATATCTTATTAATGCCGCAACTTTTCCGAGAATCTGCACATTATCGGATATAATCGGCTCCATATCGTCATTTTCCGGCTGAAGTCTGAAATGTCCGTTTTCCCTGAAAAAGGTTTTTACAGTTGCGTTTTCATCGTCTACCAGAGCCGCAACCACATCGCCGTTTTCTGCGTATCCTGTTTTTTCGATAATAACTATGTCACCATCGAAAATACCGATATTTATCATGCTTTCCCCCTTTATTTTCAGTGCGAAAAGGTCACCGCTGTAATATCTGTCAGATGAAAAGCTGATATATTCGGTTATATTTTCTATTGCAAGAATAGGCGTTCCGGCTGCAATTTCACCTACAAGAGGAACGGAAATCTTTTTTTCACCGCATAGTCTCAGTGCCCTGTTCTGATTATCCTGCTTTTCAAGATAGCCTTCAAGGGCAAGCTGGTTAATGTACTTGTGTACGGTTGATGTGGATTTTATGTCAAGTGCGGCACAGATTTCCCTGACAGTCGGCGGATAGCCGTCATTTATTGATTGCTTTATAAAATTATAAATATCAATTGCAGTCTGATTAAGCATACTTTTTACCCGTTATCCCAGAAGTTTTTTGTAAATCATCTTTGCAACCTTGTATACATCTCCGCATCCGAGTGTGATAACAAGGTCTCCGTCCTTTGCGTTTTCACAGATGTAGTCGCATACATCATCAAAATTGCGGTATTTTCTTTCGTCTGTGTATTCAGCTGTTTTATCCTGCTCAAAGAATACGGCATTTGAAAGCTTGTTTGCAAGGTCCTCGGTATAAATATCATATGTGTTCTTTTCTCTTGAACCCATTATATCCGTAAGAACGGCAACATCAGGAATTGATAGAGCGTCAGCAAATTCATCAAGCAGTATTGCAGTTCTTGAGAATGTAAATGGCTGGAAAACCGCCCACACCTTATTGTATCCCATTTCCATGGCAGCTGAAAGTGTAACGGAAAGTTCTGTCGGGTGGTGTGCATAATCGTCAACAATTGTTATGCCCTTTGCTGTTCCGATATGTTCAAATCTTCTGCCTGCACCCCTGAAGTCAGAAAGCCCCTTTGCTATGCTTTCAAAGTCCACACCGGCATATACTGCCGAAGCTGCTGCGGCAAGTGAGTTCATAACGTTATGAACACCTGCGACATGAAGCGTGATTTCACCAAGCTCACTGCCCTTATGCATAAGCGTATATCTTGTCTCCATTCCCGAAATCTTTGTGACATCCTTTGCGTAAAAGTCATTTTTCGGGTCAAGACCGAAGCTTATGATTTCCTTGCCTGTAATACCTTCAACAGCTTTAAGGGTATTTTCATCATCACCGTTGATAATAAGTGCCTTTGTTGCCATTTCACTGAATTTATGGAAAGATTTTATAATATTGTCAAGATTCTTGAAGTAGTCAAGATGGTCTTCATCAATATTTAAAATTACAGCAACATCAGGGAAAAGCTTTAAAAATGTGTCAACAAACTCGCATGCCTCACATACCATAATATCACTTTTTCCCGCACGTCCGCTTCCTCCGATACACGGAAGCTTTCCGCCGATAAATGCTGAAAGGTCAACCTTTGCTGTATACAGAATCTGGGTAAGCATTGAGGTGGTTGTGGTTTTGCCGTGTGTGCCTGATACGCAGATTGCATTGTCATACCAACCTGTTACTATTCCTAAAAGCTCGCTTCTTTCGAGTACAGGAACACCTGACGCCTTTGAAGCAATAAGCTCTGGATTGTCAGCCATGATTGCGGCTGTATGAACAATAAGGTCTGCACCCTCTATGTTTTCGGCACGCTGTCCGACAAAAACGGGAATACCCATTTTTCTTACAGCATCAAGAGTTTCGGTTTCGTTGTTGTCAGAGCCTGTGAGGTAATATCCCTGTGAATGAAGAATCTGCGCAAGGGGGTACATTCCCGAGCCGCCGATACCGATAAAGTGAATGTGCTTTTTTCCGTTTAAAATATTTCTGTCCATAGGTTTATTCTCCTTTTATCTGTAATTTTTGTTTATGTATAATTTTCCCATGTACGTTCAATAATATTCCTGTAAACATTTTAAGGAGGCATCAGATTAATGAATATTTCAGACATTAAAATCAGGAAAACAATAAGCGAGGGAAGGCTTCGTGCAATAGTATCCATAACTATTGAAGATACCCTTGCGGTACATGACATTAAAATCGTTCAGGGAGATGAACGGCTTTTTGTCGCAATGCCCAGCAGAAAGGATGAAAACGGTGTGTTCCGTGACATAGTTCATCCTATTTCGCCTGCCGCAAGACAGCTTGTTGAAGACCAGATTTTAGACGCTTACAGCAGATATATGGCTATCAGGGAAGCAGAAGCTGTCTGATTTGAGGGAAGAAGAATTTCTTCCCTTTTTTATTAATCATCTGCCATTGAGAAGGTGGTAGGCTTTGAGTACTCCTATCTGGGTTTTTGAATCCTTTATTTCGCCGCTGAGTACCATTTCAACCGCTTTTTCCAGCGGGATTTTCACAACGTCAAGAAATTCGTCCTCATCAAGATGCTGCTCTGAATATTCAAGTCCTTCTGCCATGTACATATGAATCACTTCGGTAACATAAGCAGGAGTTGGCAGCAGTTCACCGAGATATTTGTATTCACTGCAGGTACATCCGGTTTCCTCAAGCAGCTCCCTTTTTCCGGCGTCGTAATGACTCTCGCCCTTTTCAAGCTTTCCGGCCGGAATTTCAAGCAGTATTTTATCTGCGGCATACCGGTACTGCCTTACCATAATAATTTCATTGTTGTCGGTTATCGGTATAACAGTTACACCGCCGCTGTGATGTACAACCTCTCTTACTGCTTCACTGCCGTTTTCAAGGAGCGCCATATCCTTTGTTACTCTGAAAACCTTTCCGTCAAATATCTCCTGACTGGAAATTGTTTTTTCTTCAAGATGCATAGTTTTATTCCTCCCTGTAGCTTTCAATAATGCTTTGAGTATAGTTTTTTTCCGCCTCACATGATACGGTTTTATCATAATCGTAATAGTGTGAGCTGAGAGCTGTGCCGCTCTTTTTCTTTCTGAAAATTATAAGATAGCCTGAAAGCAGGATTATTCCGGCTATAGAAACGATAAGTCCTGCCATGAGTCCCGGAGTTTCATATCTGAATTCAATATTATTTTCTCCCGGTTCTGCTTTCACAGCCATAAATCCGTAGTTTGCCTTGACAATGTCCGCCGGCTTTCCGTTTACATATGCAGTCCAGCCGTCATCGTAAGGAACACTGAAAAATACGAGCTTTGAGCTGTCAAGAGAGATTTCGGCGTCAAAGCCTTCGGAATCGTAGCTGAACTTTGTACAGCATTTACCCTGCTTGTCTTTGCAGTCGCTTATATAGTCGCTGTCGTCTAAAGCCGCCATCATATTATATGGTAATTCTTCAATAATGTCACTATATTTTTCAGCGTCTGCTTCGGAGAGAACAAGCGCTCTGAGAAGGGAACGTTCCCGTGTCAGCTCAGTATGATTCTTTGACTCTTCCTCAGTCATATAGTAATCATAGGTGAAGCCCATAGGGATGTAATAGTCATTTTCATAAACATAGAAGCCGTTCTGGGTGTTTTTATAGCTGAATCCCGGCAGGTCACAGATGAAGGAGTATTCATCTTCCTTGTCGGAATAAACCTTGTCGAAGTAATACTTCACCGAGAAAAGTCCTCGGATTGTGTAATTTTCAAGGGGTGCTCTTGAGGCAACATCCCTTGTGACGCCGATATTTGGGTAGAATTCCATAATGCTTGCGGGCACTGTACTCTGGAACGCCCTCATTGAAGAATATTCCCAGAACATAGGGTAGTTGTCATAGTTTTCGGATATGTCAAGACGGTAAAAGCTTTCCTTCGGGTCATCAAGCTCAAGATTCTCACCGCCGTTTATTCCGTTGCCGATATAGGTTGACGGATAGCTTCCGAGGGATACTCCGAAGTATACGACGCAGGCTGTGCATGCAAAGGTGCATGCAACTGTTGATATAAGGGCGGTTTTCATAAAGCTTTTGCCCTTTGAACGAAGCCTGTCAATACGGTAAAGAAGAATGAGTCCTGTTATTGAGACAGCAAGAACAAGTGCAAAATATGCGGGATAATTTGCAAATTCAAACCATTCAACCTTATCATCAACCTTTTTCGGCAGTATTGCAATGACTGCAAGGGCTGCCATAACGCCGCCGCAGATTTTTATTGCAGGTCTGAAATCGGTTCTGATGTCGTCAAGAGCATGTGCGGTCATCATTGCCATAATAAGAATCGGCATATAGAACCATCTTGCGTAGTATGAGCTGTTGAATGTGTAGAACATACTGTTTAAAATCGGAATAAATGCACATATCATGCAGATTATCGTAAGCTTTACCGACCAGTGCTTTCTGCGGCTTTTTGCAAATGCAATAACACCGGCCATAGAGAACATCGGGAGATAACCGCCGATTGACGACCATTTTGCACCATCGGAGCTGAAAAGGTTCGGTCTTGCAGGAACATCCGGAATCATAAAGAAGCTCTGTATAATTCTCAGTATTCTTGTTCTGTCGTTGTATGCAACAAGGTCAAGTCCGTAAAGTCTTTCGTTTATGCGGTAGTTTCCTAAAATTGCCAGTGCAGCCGGAAGCAGGATTACCATTGCAATCATGACGCCGGCAACAGCCTCAAAGGCTACCCCGAAGAATTTTTTCCATGTGATTTTAAAATCGGGGGAGCCGATTCTTACAAGAATATAAATTATGATAAAGACCGCCTGACCGGTAAAGAAGAAGTAATTGAGAATACCCATCATTGCAACGGTGACGGCAAAAAACCCTTTCCGCTGATTATTGATTTTTTCTTCAAGGGCGATAAGCATAAGGGGAAACAGCGCTGTTACATCATGAAAGTGGTTGAAGAAAATGTTGAAAAGCTGAAATCCGGAAAATGCGTATAAAATACCGCCTATCATTGCTGCCGGTGTACTTCTGACAAACCTTTTTATAAATGCGTAAGCCGTAAGAGCGGCAATACCATGCTTGAGTGCAAGAAGCAGCGGCATTGCAAAGACTACAAGAAAATTGGGTAAGGGGAGAGTCAGCCAGAAAAAGGGGCTGCCAAGCAGATAAAATGAGTATGAGCCGACAAAATTTGCTCCGAGGTCAGTTCCCCAGTCCCAGCCAAGGCCCTCATTTTTTATAAAATCCTGCGCATGTATATAAAAGGGAATCTGCTGTGAATTGTAGTCTCCGTAATAAATGTAGTAACCGCCCGTGAAAATGATTATGGGAAGTACCGCAAGTAAAAATGTAAAAAATCCTATAAGAAAAACTTTAAGATATTTTTCGTTTTTTATGTTTTTCATTAGTATGCTCTGATTCATCTGATATCCTTTCCGTGTAACATTTTTCAGCTGTTATGAATATAATACTCATAGGTCAACAATGTTTGTGATGATGCCCTTTGGCAGAAGCTCAATTACCGCAAAGGAAGGTCTGTTGCCGTCTCTCGGCGCAGATACGCTGCCGGGATTTATAATATACATTCCGTTGTCGTATTCATTGTGGCGAGCGTGGGTGTGCCCGTAAAGAACAATATTGGCACCCTTTCTGCCTGCAGCTTCCTTGAGCTGTTCAAGCGTATATCTGACATTGTATCTGTGACCATGTACCGCAAATATTACATTTTTATCATCAGGTGACAGCAGAAGCTCTTCTTCACTGAGGGAAGCATAATCGCAGTTGCCGCAGACATGGTAAATCTGTTTGTCGGGATATTGCCTGCAAATTGTGTCAAGCTCTCTTTCACCGTCACCGAGGTGGATGTACAAATCAGCATGATAATCGCATAAGGCTTTGCTTAAAGCACGAAGATTGCCATGGGAATCGGAAACAACTATAATTTTCATAATATTCTCCATAAATTCTTTTTAGTCTGATAAATAAGGTATATATAAGAAAATTATATCATAAACATATAATAATTACAATAATTTTATAGAGAATTTTATAAAAAAAGTATGGGCGGCGGCAGGCAGTGTTTTAAAGGTGAATTTTGCAGGCATTTTCTGTATCTTGTGCAGAAAACATATTAATTTTTGTGCCGCCTGAAATGATTCTGTAATTGCAAAGCGGCAGATAGGAGATTGTAATGGCAAATATTGATCCGAAAAAAGCAGAAGGTCTTCTTAATGCAGTCAGCAAAAAGCTGAATATTCCTCCTGAAACATTAAAAAAACAGCTTGAGGAGGGGAAGTTTGACGCTGCACTCGGCAGTATGGGAAAATCACAGTCGCAGAAATTCAATATGATTTTGAACAATCCGCAGCTTATGGAAAAATTCATTTCCACTCCTCAGGCGCAGGCACTGTATAAAAAAATAACCGGAGAAAAATAAAATCATACCGTAAAAAACGAAAGGAGGGAACATCTGCAATGGAAGATATGGCAGCCAGAATACAGGAAATACTTTCTGATAAGGAAAGTATGAAGCAGCTTAATGAGCTTGCGCAGATGTTTTCTTCTGACGGTAATGAAAGTAACAGCGGCGGTCAGACATCGGAGGGAAAAACGGAGTCCGGTTTGCAGAATGAAAATGTTCTGCCGGATTTTGATTTTTCAAAGCTCATGCTTTTGCAGAATATTATGGGGAATGCGGGGAGTGACAAAACCTCGCAGTTTCTTGTTGCATTAAAGCCGCTGCTTAAAGAGGAAAGACGGGAAAGAGTGGACAGGGCGGTAAAAATGCTGAAGCTTTTTGCAGTCTGGGAAATATTGAAGGAAAGCGGCATAATGAATGATTTTTTTTAGTGAGGTGAGAAAGTTTGGAATACAGCCGTTCTGAAATTGATTTTATGAGAAAGGACGCTCTGAGACGTACAAGGGAAATGCACAGTAAGGCAGGCGGTAAATCCGTTAATGTACAGGCAGAGGAGCCGGAGGCAAAGCAGCAGCACGAAATGCCGCATGGCAGTTCATTAAAAGAGCAGAACAAAAAAAATGACCCGCTGAGCAGTATGCTTTCAGGGCTTTTTTCGGGCGGCAGAATTGACAGCGACAGGCTGATAATCATTATGCTTATAATTATGCTTGCAAGGGAAGGTGCAGATTTAAAGCTTCTGATTGCATTGGGGTATATTTTGATGTAAAATAACATTTTTGATGGAGGAATGATGAGTTGAAGGAACATATTTTTACAGGAATATGGGTTGTACTTGGACTTTTTATGCTTAAAACATACGGAAAAAAGGAAAATACCATAAGAACAGCTTTTCTTGGAATGGCATCGGGAGGGGCTTCCCTTGTCATTCTTCATTATCTTGGCGGGTATCTTGGTACGGTAATTCCCGTAAATCTTTTTAATACTATTGTTTCGCTTATACTCGGTATTCCCGGTGTTATACTTATCGCATGTGTAAATATGTTTATGTAAATTTGTTCTGACATGTTCCTTTTTTGAAAAAAGCTTTATATATGAGAATAAGTTATGAAATAAATCCTGTTTAATTATTGACTTGAAGGAATTATAGTGATATACTATAATATAGAAGATAAAACATATATAAGCTAAAAAAAGAGGGATGAAATGAAAGAAAAATCGGGCGGTTCAGGAAATACGCTTTTGCTACTTGTGATTTTGATTATTCTGCTTCTTATTATAGCCTTTGGAATAACAAAGCTTTCAGATAATGATGAAAAGGTTGTGGCGGATGTAACTGCTGCTACAGAGCAGGCAGAGACTGTTGTGACAACAATGACAGCTACGGAACCGGCAACGGAGGTTACAACAACCGCAAAGGCGTCACTGCCGGAACTTGGGATTAGTGATTATGACCTTTACAGCTATGCGGCAATGCTTATCGATTCGGATGGAAACGCAGTTTATTCCCTGAATTCAGATGAGCAGATTTATCCTGCATCGCTTACAAAAATAATGACGGCAATTGTTGCAATTGAAAACATCGACTCTCTTGATGATACAATTTCGATTCCGGGTGACATTTATGATTATATTGCAGCGGAGCAGGCATCAACAGCCGGCTTTTCTGCGTATGAAACTGTAACCTACAGGGATTTGCTTTATGGCACACTGCTTTCAAGCGGAGCGGAGTGCAGTCTGGCGCTTGCTGTCTATATCGGCGGATCTGAGGAAATGTTTGTAAGGATGATGAACGACAAGGCGCAGGAGCTTGGGATGGAAAATACCTCCTTTACAAATGTATGCGGACTTCACAGCTATGAACATTATTCAACAGCTTCGGATATAGCAGTTCTTCTTGAGTATGCTCTTGAGAATTATGAGTTTAAAAAAATTTTCACATCTCATGAGTATTATACAGAAACTGACTATCAGCCGGATGGCATAACACTTCACAGTACAATGTTCGCACAGATGGATTCCGATTATTTTGAAGGCGGGTATATTCTCGGCGGAAAAACCGGATTTACTTCGGAGGCAGGTCTTTGTCTGGCTTCACTTGCAGAAGTAAACGGCGAAGAATACATGCTTGTAACGGTTGGGGCAGATGGTACACATTATACAGATCCATACCATATATATGATGCATATACTGTATATGAAGCGCTTGCGGCATGTCAGCAGGGCTATTAAAAATACCGATAAAAAATCTTTTTTATGACGTATGGACATGTCATAGAAGGGATTTTTTATATTTATAATGAGGTGAAGTGAAAAAATGAGATTAATAAAGTGTTTTCTGTCAGCTTCGGCTGTGACAATAATAACTGCCCTTTCTGTAATCTGCGCACATGGACAGGATTGTGAGACAGCACAAACAACAACTGCCGCATCAGATGCAGCAGCAACGACAGTAACATCCTGCACTGTCACAGAAACCGTTTCAGAGACAACTGCGCCGACAATGCTTTCGCAGACAACGACATCAAGTACGGCAATTACTACTGTCGTTTCTCTGGAAGAAGGCTGGAACAAAACTGACGGAAAGTGGTTTTATTTTGACGGAGAAAAGCTTCTGACAGGAAAACAGGAAGTCGATGGTGAATATTATATTTTTGCAAGTAATGGTGCTCTGCGGACAGGTTGGCAGACTGTAAATTCAGTAAGACGTTTTTACGATAAGGAAACTCATAGTCCTGTTTGCGGCTGGATTGAATATCTGGGGAACAAGTACTATTGTGATTCTCTGTCAGGAAAGCTTTCGGGAATGCATGAGATTGACGGAAATACATATATATTCAGTCAGGAAGGTATCATGCATACAGACACCTTTGTTACAGACGGAAAGCTTATGTATTACTGCAGTGATGATGGTACAGTGCTGTATGGTGATAACAGGAAAACCCCTGTTCTCATAGGCGATACCTATTATATTATTTCACCAAAGGGTAATGTGCTGAGAGGATGGCATACGGTAAACGGAATCAGAGTTTACTATGATTATGAAACCGGCAAGCCTTTATGGGAATGGATTGATTATCTTGGAAACAAGTATTATACTGATGCCGAAAAGGGTAAGTATACCGGTGAGCAGATGATAAATAATCATTCGTATGTATTCGATGAAAACGGAATAATGCAGACAGGTTTTCAGCGTCTGAATAACGGAAAAACCTGTTATTATTATGAGGATTGTACATGGGCAAAAGGTTTTGCGTCGATTGAAAAGAGTACCTATTACTTTGATGATAACGGATATATGGCGACCGGCTGGAAAACGATTAATAATCAGAAATACTTTTTTGCAAAAAACGGCAAAATGACAGTCGGATTTGCTGATATATACGGAAACAGATACTATTTCAATTCAAAGGGCGTTATGCAGACAGGATTTGTGAAAATCGGCACAAATACATATTATTTCAGTTCGAACGGCAATATGCTGTATAACTGGCAGACTGTTAATAAAAATAAATATTATTTTGGTTCAGACGGTATAATGAAAACCGGATTTTTCAAAATAGATAAGAATACCTATTATTTTGGAACTGACGGTGCTATGCAGACAGGTCTAAAAATTATCAACGGCAAATATTATAATTTTGGTGACAGCGGTATATTAACCCCGATAAAGGTATTTGTTGGGGTAGGGCACGGCGGCTATGATCCGGGAGCTATAGGATATATAGTTGAAAAGGAGTATACTCTTAAAACTGCAAAGATTGTAGAGGAGCATCTCAAGGCGGCAGGTATTGAGTATATGCTTAGCAGGGATGCTGACATTGATACAACTATGGAAAGCAAGCTCAAACTCTGTAACGATTACGACCCTGACCTTATAATTGATATTCATTTTAATGCAGTAGGCGGACATGGCTTTGAGGTATATCATTCCAAAAACGGCGGTATGTCCCAGACGCTTGCTGAAAATATCAATGCCGAGGTTTCAAAGCTTATGTACAGCAGCGGTTGTAAAATATTTCTTAATGCCAATGGACTTGACAGATTTACAATTATAAGGGAAACACATGCGCCGGCAGTACTTCTTGAGGGTGGATTTGTGGATGACTGGGAGGATTCACAGTTTATCAAAGCAAATTATGCAAAGCTTGCAAAGGCGTACGCTGTGGGAGTATTGAAGACAATTGCGATGATGTTCGGGAGCACCTGATTCGGATATTTGTTTGTTTCTTCGTATCAGCAAGGAAAGCTGAAAAATAGAAGGATAAATTTAACTTTTTGAATAATCGGTTCAAGGCGATATTGCGCAATTTTTGCGTAGTATCGCCTTGATTAGTTATATACGTAAGCGAAATTGCATATGATTTATGTAAAAAGAAGAACTTATTTATGCATAATTGCTACAATGGAACGAAAAAATTTGTAATGAAAAACTCTCTGTGAATATTGACAAAATAATTTTAACGGTGTATAATAAATTATGTAAGATGAACAAAAACAATTACGGATATAAACGTTTAAATAAAACTGGAGGGTTGAATCATGAGAGGTTTTATAAATTCTGACAATAAGAAAAACAAAATTGTTTCTATACTGGCATCGGTGGCTATGGTTGCTTCAACAGTATTAAGCGCAGTTTCTTTTGAAGCTTCTGCTGATAGCAATCCTGTGGGTCTTGAATTGACTTCTGAAAAAACACAGTATTCACTTGAGGAAATCCAGAGTGGTGCAACAGCTATTGTTTACATTGATGTAAGCAAAGAAATCAGTGCTGAAGATGGTGTTGTAGGCATTGAACTTGGTCTTATGCCAAGAGAAGGCTGGGGAATGGTTGATCCTGTAAATCTTATGCTCAACGAGCCTAACCAGTTAAGAACTGAAACAGGTTCATATTTTGAATATGATGAAATTGACGGCAGTGCCTCATATGCTGCCAGCAACTGGACAAAGGAAATTCCGGATACATATTTTTCATGCATCAATTACTCAGAAGAAACTGAGCATAATTACAGTGATGATAATATTCCCAAAGCATGCATTTTAAGCAATTCGGTACTTGGCAATTTCAGTACAGACGGTGACGGTGAACATCTTGCGGAATTTGAAGTTGAATTTCCTGTTGACCTTGCTGCAGGTACATATACAATAGAATTTTTCAATGCCAAGGCTTTGATTAATTTATCAACCGATGTTAATGACTTAACTACAGAAGAAATAACAGATACACATTCAATAACATTTACAATTGGTAATGCTGAAGAAATTACAACAGCTGAACCACAGGAAACAGAAGTAACAGTAACAGAAGCTACAACAGCTGAACCACAGGAAACAGAAGTGACAGTAACAGAAGCTACAACAGCTGAACCACAGGAAACAGAAGTGACAGCAACAGAAGCTACAACAGCTGAACCACAGGAAACAGAAGTGACAGCAACAGAAGCTACAACAGCTGAACCACAGGAAACAGAAGTGACAGCAACAGAAGCTACAACAGCTGAACCACAGGAAACAGAAGTGACAGCAACAGAAGCTACAACAGCTGAACCACAGGAAACAGAA
>SVNU01000180.1 GCA_015066715.1 Ruminococcus sp.
GCTGTAACTCAGATTTCCTACGAATCAAAAGAAGGGGATATCCTGCCGATAAGAGTGCGCACCTATGATGATTTGCGTCAGACAAATGCAAAGGGCAATATGATAAATGTCTGCTTCTTTGGCGTATATGTTGTTGAAATTACTGCAGCGTTTATAATATATTTCAGGAAAAGAGCAAGGTAGGAGCTTATATGAAAATTACAGATTTGTCGGGAAAATATCATGCAAAATACTTATCGGAAAAAGAAGTACCGCAGATTCTGGAGCTATGTAAAGGAAATCCGCAGTACTATGAACATTGTCCTCCACTTGTTTCGGAAGAAACCATAACAAAGGATATGTTAGCTTTGCCGCCTCGTAAAACAAAGGCTGATAAGCACTATTTTGGATTTTTTGACGGAGAAACGCTCGTTGCTATCGTCGATCTTATAGAAAGATTTCCCAATGAAAATACCGCATTTATCGGATTTTTTATGATGAATAAGGATTACCAGGGGCGTGGTATAGGAAGTGCTGTAATAACAGATATCAGTTTTTCGCTTGCGCAAGAATTTGAATATATCAGGCTCGGATATGTGGAAACCAATATGCAGGCGAAGAATTTCTGGATGAAAAACGGATTTAAAAATACCGGACTTAAAAGCAAAGAAGAACTATATACAGTGATTATTCTGGAAAAAGTATTGTAAAAAACAGCACACAGGTTGATTTGTTTCAACTTGTGTGCTATAATTATATACAGATAAATTATAAGCTTCCTACAACAATTTGTAATGCGGATAAATTGAATTGCCATAAAATGTAAAATTATGTCAAAAATAAAATACATTTTTTTACATTTAAATCTTGAAAAAACTGGAAATTTATGTTATATTATATCCATAACTTACAAGTTGATAAAATGTTTAAGCGGAGAGTATGATATGGCAAAGACAATAAAAGTTATAATTGCAGATGAAAATGCAGATCTGAGAGCAGCCGTGCAGATGGCGATAGATGGAAAAAGCGGCATCAAAGTTGTGGATTCCGTTGAAAACGGAAGAGCACTTGTAGACAGTATACTGGCGCTTCAGCCGGATTTTGTTCTGCTCGACCATATGCTTCCTGTTATGGATGGCATTTCAGCAGTAAGAAATATTTCAAGACAGACAGTGGTTAATGTTCCGGTCTTTTGTATTCTTACAGGTTTTGCATCTGCTGTAAGTATGAATGAGGCTATGAAGGCGGGCGTTGCGGCATATCTTATGAAGCCTATCGACAGTTCTGTACTTGAAGAAAAAATCGTTGAACTTATGGATTCCTATAATATGACACTCAACAGCGTTCCTGCGGGTGTTGATGCAGAAACACAGCTCGAAATTCTTGTTACAAACACAATTCATGAGATAGGTGTGCCTGCTCATATCAAAGGTTATCAGTATATCAGAGATGCCATCATTATGACTATCAATGACATGGATACTATCAATGCTGTTACAAAAGTGATGTATCCTGCGATTGCAAAGAAATACAACACAACATCTTCAAGAGTTGAGCGTGCTATCAGACATGCGATCGAAGTTGCGTGGGACAGAGGTGATATCGAAGTCCTGCAGAATTTCTTCGGTTACACAGTTTCAAATGTGAAGGGTAAGCCGACAAACAGCGAATTTATTTCGATGATTTCTGATAAACTCAGACTCAAAATCAAAGTAGGATAAAATATTACAAAAGAGCTGTGAAAACAGCTCTTTTTTCTTGCAATTAAAGTGGGATATGGTATAATTAAATAAAAGAAGTATATTAAATCTGAGAGGTGTTTATGGCAGATTTTATTAAAAAGCTTAAACAGAAAAGAAAACCATTCGTTTCTGCAGTTGTCGCCGCAGGCGGCACAGGCACACGAATGGGTGAAAATAAATTGCTTATGGACCTTTGCGGAATGCCTGTTCTTGCGCGTACACTTATTGCTCTGGAAAAATGTGAAATGATAGATGAAATTGTCATTTCTGCCCACAAGGACAGCGTGCTTGAATACGGTCAGCTCGCAAAGAAATATGGCATCAAAAAGCTGAAATGTGTTGTGACAGGCGGCGAAAACCGCAGTATCAGCGTGTTTAAGGGAATTAGTGCAGTGTCTGAAAATTGCAGATTTGTAGCTATTCACGACGGTGCGCGTCCGTTTATTACAAATGAAGAAATAGAAAAAGTTATTTCAAAGGCATTCTATACAGGGGCTGCAACGGCTTCTGTACCTGTCAAAGACACTATAAAGCAGATTGCAGACGATAAAATTACAGCTACAATTGAGAGAGCAACTCTCGTACAGGTGCAGACTCCGCAGGTATTTGATATTGACCTTATAAAAGGTGCGCTTACAAAGGTGATTGCTGAAAAAATCAGCGTTACAGACGATTGTCAGGCAATGGAAGTGATTGGATTCAAGCCAACAGTTGTCACAACCTCGTATGATAATATCAAGATAACAACACCGGAAGATATTCTTCTTGGTCAGCTTATACTCAATAAGAGGGGAGAATAGTTATGAGAATAGGAAACGGATACGATGTTCACAAGTTGGTTGAAGGCAGAGACCTTATTCTCGGCGGTGTAAAAGTGCCTTATGAAAAAGGTCTGCTCGGTCACAGTGATGCTGATGTGCTGGCACATGCGGTAATCGATGCTATAATCGGTGCACTTGGCATCGGCGATATCGGTACACATTTCCCTGATACAGATGAAAAATACAAAGGCGCAGACAGTCTTGTACTTCTTAAAAGAACGGGAGAAATGGCTAAGGAAATGGGCTATAAAATAGTCAACATTGACAGCATTGTCGTTGCGCAGAAGCCAAAACTGCTCCCGTATATAAAGCAGATGCGCGAAAATATGGCAAATGTCCTCGAAATGGACCCTGCTGATGTCAATGTCAAGGCAAAGACAGAGGAAAAGCTTGGTTTTACAGGCAAGCTTGAAGGCATGAAGTCATACGCTGTCTGCATTATCGAAAAAACATAATTTTGTCACTAAATAACTATCTGCATATGATACAATAGGAGGTGTCGTATGCAGATAGTTATTATTTTTAAGTCGGTGACTTATGCGCAAAGAGCCGAAAGAATTCTGGCGAAGAAAGGCGTAACAAGCAATATAATCAAGGCTCCATTTGGTAAAAACTCAGGCTCATGTGCCTATGGTGTGAAAATAAACGACAAATATATCGCAGCA
>SVNU01000181.1 GCA_015066715.1 Ruminococcus sp.
AATCTTAATATAATATGCGGAGTTTATTTTAATTTATAAGTAAACTAAAACGCAATATGGGTCCAGTACCCAAATGGTATTTGTGTTTCAATTCAAATCGAAGATTTGATGAAACACCGGCACGTCATGCTGGTAAATATAAATTTGACTTTTCTAAAAATTTCCCATATAATAGAATAAGTATATTTCAATAATAATCAATTCTGAAAAAGGGGAAAAAATATGGAATCAATAAAAACCGGACAAAACAACAGGATTTTCAGATTTTTCATTGCATTCTTAATGCTTGCCTGTGTTTTATCCTTTTGTACAGCCTGCTCCGATGCTGACGACTCATTTAAGGTTATCCAGTCGGTTTCAGACCTTGAGGGTGCAAAAATCGGCGTTCAGCTTGGCACAACAGGTGATATTTTCGCATCCGAATACGAAGAAAAAGGCTCTGTCATAGAGCGTTATACCAAGTCTGCTGACGCTGTACAGGCACTAAAAAATAATAAAATCGACTGTATTGTTATAGACAAATCTCCTGCTGAAGCATTTGTAAGCAACAATCCAGAGCTTTCGATACTTGAGGAAAATTTTGCCGTTGAGGAGTACGCAATCTGTATTTCCAAGGAAAAAACACAACTTAAAGAGGAAATCAACAAGGCTATCGCACAGCTTAAATCAGACGGCACACTTGACAGCATCATTTCAAACTACATAGGTGATGACACAAAGGGAAAATTTCCCTATGTTTCTCCCGAAAATACAAGCAGAAGCAACGGCACTCTTATTGTTGCCACAAATGCAACATTTGAACCGTATGAATACATTGAAAACGACAGATATGTCGGAATAGATATGGACATGGCACGTGCAATCGCTGATATTCTCGGAATGAATCTTCAGATTGAGGATATTGAATTTGACAGTATTATAAATGCTGTACAGTCGGGAAAAGCTGACATAGGCGTGTCGGGTATGACAGTAACCGAGGACCGTCTCAAAAGCATTGATTTTTCCGATACATACACAAGCGCTGCACAGGTTGTAATCGTAAACAGCGGTGCCAATGCAGCGGAAGCTTCAATTTCCGAAAAAATACACAATAACTTTATAAAGGACAGCCGCTGGAAATTTATTGCAACAGGTTTGCTTACAACTCTTGAGATAAGCTTTTTCTCTGTTATAATCGGTATAGTTCTCGGATTTATTATCGCAATCACAAGAAGCACCTGTGACAAGCTGGGAAAATTCAGACTGCTCAACACCATATTGAAAATGTACCTTACTGTAATAAGAGGCACTCCGACCATGATTCAGCTGCTCATCATTTACTACGTAATTTTCGCCTCTACAAATATAAGCAAGGTACTTGTAGCCGTTATTGCATTCGGGCTCAATTCCTCTGCATACATTGCGGAAATAGTACGTGCCGGAATAATGTCAATTGATAAGGGACAGCTTGAAGCCGGAAGAAGCCTTGGCTTCAACTACAGTCAGACAATGAGATATTTCATAATTCCACAGGCATTCAAAAACGTCCTGCCTGCTCTTTGCAACGAATTTATTGTGCTTATAAAGGAAACATCAATTTCCGGATATATCGGCATTATGGACCTGACAAGAGGCGGCGATTATATCAGAAGCCGTACATATGACGCATTCCTGCCGCTTGTGGCAGTAGCAATTGTATATCTGATAATTGTGGTGCTGCTTACCTCTGCCGTATCAAAGCTTGAAAGGAAAATGAAAAAAAATGAAATATGAAGATGTTATAATCAGTATAAAGGACCTGAAAAAAAGCTTCGGTGCTCTCAATGTTTTAAACGGAATAACCACAGACATCAAAAAGGGTGAGGTTGTTGTAATACTTGGTCCCTCCGGCTGCGGAAAATCAACATTTTTAAGATGTCTTAATATGCTTGAAACTCCTGATGACGGACATATTATATTTGACGGTGCAGACCTTATGGACAAAAAAACAGATATAAATAAAAAACGACGTAAAATGATGATGGTGTTTCAGCACTTTAATCTCTTTCCGCATCTTACAATACTTGACAATCTGACCGTTGCACCGAAAAAGCTCAGCGGCATTCCCAAAGAGGAGGCCGAACAGAAGGCAATGAAGCTTCTTGAACGTGTACGCCTTGCAGATAAGGCGGGGGCATATCCGAATCAGCTTTCGGGCGGACAGAAGCAGCGTGTTGCAATATGCCGTGCACTTGCAATGGAGCCTGATGTAATTCTGTTTGATGAACCGACATCGGCACTGGACCCTGAAATGGTAGGGGAAGTTCTTGAAGTAATGAAGCAGCTTGCAGGAAGCGGAATTACCATGATTTGTGTCACACATGAAATGGGGTTTGCAAAGGAAGTAGCCTCAAGAGTTATTTTCCTTGATGAAGGCGTTATTGCACAGGACGGAACTCCGCAGGAAGTATTCTCAAATCCTGACAATCCACGTCTTAAGGATTTCCTTTCAAAAATCATATAACAGGGTGAAACGCTATGAATGAATTAATCGAAAGCTTTAAAAAGGGCTGGCTTGACGAGGACCCGAGACTTGTTACTGCCATTTTGCTTGGGATAGCTGTTTTTATAGTTCTGAATGTTCTGTGCTGCAGACATTCAAAAAAGAGAAATAAGCGCAAAACTGACGCTGCTGCAAAAGGAAATGTGGTTACAGCGAAACTCAGAAGCTGTTATCATGACAGAGATTCAAAGAGAAATACCAGTTACTCGGCATGGTATACATATACAGTAAAGGGACAAACCAAGGAATACCATATAAACACCGACTGCAAATCCCCCGACACAATTGAGCTTTACCCCAAAAATGAGGAGATGTCAAAATTCTTTTCCGATTATGACAGAACGACCAACGCCGCTATCCCCTTCAATGCGCTGGTTGCCGCCGCTGTGTGTTTTTTCACACTGTGGGTAAGCGGATACATAACATTTTAATCGAGGATAATACCGCACAAAAGCTGTTTTGTGCGGACTATAGAAAAACCTAAAAATAACGGGCGACCACTGGTTGCCCGTTAACATAAAATGAACTTTTTCGACAAACTAAGGCGGTCAATGACCGCCTCAGACTGTAGAAAAACCTCATTTTTGATTATTGTGCCGATTAAATCGGCAGATTTAAATAACTTGGAAAGATAGTAAGGGGACGCTTTTTCTTGCAAAGCGTCCCCTCTTGAAAAACAGCC
>SVNU01000182.1 GCA_015066715.1 Ruminococcus sp.
CAGCAGAGGTATTAAAGGCAGAGAAGATTGTGGAGCAGGCAAAGGCAAGGCTTGCAGAAGCTAAGAGAAAGGCAAGTCAGCAGAAGCGCAAAGAGGAAAAGGAATTGAGTATTAAATTTATAGTCAATTTCATCGAAAAATACCAATTTGGCAGTACGAAGCTACCCTGTGAAGACCAATCTTCACAGGGTATTTTTCTGCCATCATTCTACCGTATCCTGCCGTAAAAGCAATATACAATCAGAATATATATTACTTTAAATCCAATCCGGCAGCGCTTTTGCACTGTCCTTATATTTACAGTACACAAGGTGATTACCGTTCCGTTATTGACTTTTATGCAGGGTTTCGTTATAATAATTACAAATATGAACTTGAGGGAGATTACAGATGAGTGCAAAAAGGGTTATAGTTACACCTTATGATAAAGCGTGGAAAACTGCATTTGAAGAAATAAAAGCAGAAATTGAAAGTGCAATCGGCGACTTAATCATCGGCATTGAACATGTCGGAAGCACATCTGTGGAGGGACTCTCCGCTAAGCCTTGCATTGATATTGATGTTATAATAAAAGATTATTCAGTATTTAATGCTGTTGTAAAAGAATTAGAGAAAATCGGCTACATTCATAAAGGTGACCTTGGAATAAAGGACAGAGAAGCGTTTAAATGTGCAGATAAACCTCATTTGCAAACGCACCATTTATATGTGTGTCCGCAATATTCCGAAGAATTACACCGCCACATTACATTCAGAGATTTTTTGAGAAGCAATGCTGAAGCGGTCAAAAAATACAGCTTGGTAAAGGAAAAAGCTGCACAGCTATTTCCAAATGATATTGATAAATACATAGAATACAAATCGCCTTGCATTGATGAGTTGTATAAACTGTGTGGTTTGAATTAAGTTACTGAATACATACAAAAAATGATGGACCCTAAAAGCCCATCATTCAAAAATATATCCATAATAAAAATATAAGAGGTGCAGAAACGGTGCATTTATTGCGCACTGAAATTTATGATGAAAAATTCCTGTTTCAAAAAAATTTAGGCTTGACATTTAATCCAAAATGTGTAATAATAAAACCAAATAGAATATAAAAATTCATAGAAAAGCATAGGTCAATGGTTCTGGTGGGGCAAGGGCGGTGCTGACAACTTCATCAAACTTTGGCAGATGATGTATGACCGCTACACAAACGAATTCGGACTTGACAATCTTATATGGGTACTCGGTTATTCGGGCGAGGTAAAGGACGGTTGGTATCCCGGCAATGATTACTGCGACATTATCGGTTCGGATACCTATGACAATTCTACTCATGCAAGGGCTTGGAAAAAGCTTGCTGCGATGGAAACAGGCAAGCCTATGACTTTCCATGAATGCGGAAATGTTCCGTCAATCGAAAGCTTTGAAGCAGATGGCGCAATGTGGTCATGGTTTATGATTTGGCACACCGATTACATTACCAAAATCCGACGTATACAACCACGAAAAAGCGATTACCCTTGATGAATTACCTGATATTTATAACTGAATTTTTCCTCAGAAATGGCATACTGCGCTTACATTCAACAAGTGCAGTATGCCATTTTTACACGTTTATTGTTTGGACACAGCATTGCATTTCAGGCAAATGTATGTTATAATGGGAGAATAATTTTTATTATTGTTTCGGATAAAAAGGTGGCGGTACGAAATGAAAAAGATACTTATAGTAGAAGATGACAACACGCTCTTATCGGGATTGTGCCGTGCTTTGAAAAGCGAAGAAACGGAAACTGCTGCTGCAGAAAATCTGCATACAGCAAGAGAAAAGCTTTCAAAGGACAAGATTTCCCTTGTAATTCTTGATGCAAATCTGCCCGACGGAAACGGTTTTGATTTTCTTCCTTATATAAAAAAGGAATATGGTATTCCTGTTATTATGCTGACGGCAAATGACCTTGAAAGCGATATTGTTGCAGGTCTTGAGGCAGGTGCGGATGATTACATAACAAAGCCTTTCAGTCTTGCGGTACTTCGTGCAAGGGTTAACACTCAGCTTCGGAAGACGGCTGAAAGGAAGAATACTGACCGCTTTGTGTCAGACAATTATATTTTCGATTTTGAAAGAATGGAATTCAGCGTTAACGGTGTTGCAGTTGAACTGAGCAAAACTGAACAAAAGCTTCTGCGTATTCTCACTGACAATGCGGGAATAACCCTTTCCCGTAATAAGCTTGTTGACAGGATATGGACGGATGGCTCTGAATATGTTGATGAAAATGCACTTTCCGTAACGGTAAAGCGTCTGCGTGACAAGCTTAACGCTAAAGACAACATCAAAACAGTTTACGGAATAGGTTACATGTGGGTAAAAAAAGATGAAACATAATGTATTAGCAGTTATTCTGATTATTGTTGCAATTTCGGCAATTGCTTACGGAATATACGCTCATATCAGAATGAAACAGCTGACAAAAAAGCTTGATGAGATGCTTGACAAGGCAATTGACGGAAGCTTTACTGAAAGCAGTTTCGATGAGTCACAGCTTTCATATATTGAGAACAAGATTTGGAAGTATCTTTCCTCGTCGGAAATTTCCGCACGTAAAACTGCTGAGGAAAAGGCAAAAATCAAGACCCTGATTGCAGACATTTCCCATCAGACGAAAACGCCTGTATCAAACATACTGCTGTACTCGGAGCTGTTGTCGGAATGTGACCTTTCCGATACGGAAAAGGATTATGCAAACCGCATTTTCTCTCAATCGGAAAAGCTGTCATTTCTTATTAAATCCCTTGTAAAGCTGTCACGGCTTGAAACGGGAATTATTGCCCTTTCAACAAAGGAAACTGCTATTGCACCTATGCTTCGGGATATTGTTTTACAGGCGCAGGCAAAGGCTGAGGAAAAGGGGTTATCCATTACACTTGAATGCGGTGACGAAAAGGCTGTATTTGACGATAAATGGACAAACGAAGCTGTGTGGAATATTGTTGACAACGCACTGAAATACACCGAAAAGGGCGGCGTAAAAATTGCTGTCAAAGAATATGAAATGTTTGCGTGCATTGAAATTTCCGACACGGGACGAGGTATTCCCGAAGATGAACAGGCACAGATTTTTTCGCGCTTTTACCGTTCCGAAAACACCTCCTCCGAAGAAGGCGTCGGCATAGGTCT
>SVNU01000033.1 GCA_015066715.1 Ruminococcus sp.
GCCTGTCTGACGGGTCGCTTTTGTATCCGAAAGGCGGTTTCGAACCCACATACTGACCACTTCTTGCTTTTGCAAGCTTGGCAGCTTTTGTCTTTTTTGAAACTTCTCTTGCATACATTTCATTCACAACATTCTTTATCGGAAACAGTAAATCATCGCTGTTCACAAGTGAATCGTAATTATCATCAGCCGCAATAAATCGTATATTGTTGTCAGTAAATCTCTGAACATACATGCCGCTTTCAACATAATTTCTGCCAAAGCGTGAAAGATCTTTTACAATTACGAGATTGATTTTACCACTGTCAATATCCGACAGCATTTCTTTGAATGACGGTCTTTCAAAATTTGTTCCGCTGTATCCGTCATCACAATAAAAATAATAACTTGAAATCTTATGGTCTTTGCAGTACTGTTCAAGCAGAAGCTTCTGAGTTTCTATTGAAACACTTCCACCATAGTTGCCATCATCAACTGAAAGTCTGCAATAAAGTGCTGCATTATACTGCTGTTGTTCTTTCATAATTACTCCTTTCTCAGCAGCAGAATGCAAACCTTACAGCATAAGTATATCACAAATATTTATGCAAATCCAGTCTTTTTTCCGCTGCTTGAAAAATTTTAATGAATAGCCTGCATCAACATTTCATCTTTTTGTATCGTAAGTTGTTCAAATTCATCAGCAACATAATCAACCTTCTGACCTGATTCAAGTCTGCGGAGCATCAGATTTTCAAGACTTTTTCTTACATCTTCTGTTCCCTCAAATGCTGACCACACACGATATGTAACCCCATTAATGTAATGATCAGTGTAACCAAATCTTTGAACTTTCTCATCATCAACACATATTGGTTTGCTGAGATTTGTTTTTTTAATATAAATTTTTCCAAAATTATTTCTATCCATATTTCTCCGTTTCTCTTAAATTCTGTCATTTTCATTTCAACGTCTGTTATTGCTTTGTTCATCTCAACAACCTCCTTCCTCGAGTAATTGACACCACGCACAACCCCCGTATTTACGGATTATCTGCGTGGTTTTCGGCTTGTACGACCCCTAAAAGTCGACTGCTTTTTGATTTACGACCCCTTTGGTCGAGTTGCCGAAGCTTTTCGGTAAACGGCGTATCTACGCCGTTTGTGCGGTCAGCTTTGCTGTCCGCTGTGGCTGTTTAGGGGGTTACGACCCCTAAACTTTAACCTGCAACAAAATATTATTTTTGCTCTGATTTCTCCTTGTGCATATTACCCATGCAAATTCAGCTCCACATTTTGCTTTCACCTTACCTTTATTCTCACATTCTCCCACAAAACGCTCTGTGTGGCTCACTGTGGCTTTTTCTCTCTTTCTGCCGATTACTTTATCGAACGAATTAACCTCGCCAAATTTCGCCTTATTTTGCCCTGATTTGAGCGTGACAGTAAATTTATTTATGCTGACACGCCTGCAATCAACATAGCTACGAGGTTTGCAGACTTTCCGTGACAGTAACCAAGGACATATTTTTACTGTCACTACTGTCACGCTTGAAACAACAGTGCCGACAGGGTCAACAAATAAATCACCCTTGTATTTCAGCTGTCGTCACCGGCTAACCAACGTATTTTCAACATTTGTCACAGGGTCAGCAATATTTTCACAGGCACTGATATTTTTGTCGGCACTGTCGTCACTATCGGCACTGACATATTTCACTTCAATTTTTCGTGTACCGTTTGTACGTTTCATTTCAAATATAATATTTTGCTTTTCAAGTCTGAATTTGCTTTGTAAAATTTTCTTTGAAACAACATTTGCAATATAACTGCGTTTGGTATAACAGTTTATTTTATCTGTAAGTTCTGTAGGTGTTCCGTAAAAACTTTTTTCTTCTTGAATAACAGAAACCAATGCTGTAATTATTTCATCGTCAAATTTTTCTGGCTGTGTTATGCTGTCAGCGACACAAATCCAGCGATGCTGTTCGGAATTGAATTTCAATTTTATTTCCCGACTTTCAATATCACGTCCTTCACAGTACAGCGATGCTTCGTATGACTGCTTGTCTTTAACGCTTAACACAAACGCTCCGTCTGAACAGCCACGCAATCCTGTACTTCCTGAAATCATGTTGAACGGATCTGTATCCTTACACTTTCTTGTGTGATGAACAAGTATTATGGTTATTTTAAGTTCATCGACAAGATTTTTTATGACAGTTAAATCCCTGTAATCATTTCCGTAGTTTGAATCCTCACAGTTTCTGACCTTTTGAAGTGTATCAATCACCACAATCCTCAAATCCTGATATGCTGACTTGAATTTTCTTATCTGCATTTCCAAACCATTTCCTATCGTATCAGCCATAATTGAAAAATGTAAATGCTCTGTCGGTTCGTCTGTAAATTCATATAATCGGTTCTGCAGTCTTGTCATACTGTCCTCAAGACAAAGATACAATGCTGTTCCCTGTTTTGTATTTTGTCCAAGCACATTATTCCCTTTGGCTATGCTTAAACAGATATCAAGCGACAGCCATGATTTGCCTATTTTAGGAGCACCTGCAAGTATATACAGACCTTCAGCAATCAGATTTTCAACACAGTATTCAATAGGTTCGAGGGGTGTATTCATTATTTCTTCGCATGTAATTGTTTTTAATTTTTCCAATCTATCAAGCTCCTTTCAGATTAGTAATATTACAGATAGCGTTATCTATTACACAACAAGGAAAATTTTAGAGCAAAACACATATTTCAGTGCTTTGCTCTTGATTTATACACATTAAATCTGTTACGGCAGCTTGGTGAGCAGAATTCACTTCTTGAATCGTTGGCATAAAAAATCTCACCGCAATGCTTGCAGAACCTTAATGGCTTACGTTTATCTGTTACAGCTTTCATAAATTCAAAGTCTATCAGTGATTTCAATGAAGCGTACTCACATATCGGTTTTCCGAACTCGTTTATCCTATATGAAATATTCGGTGAATTTAAAAGACTTAAGTTTTCTTTTTCGCCAATAAACAGAGCGTACAGATACTTGAAATATTTTTCAAACCATTCAAGCGGTTCGGCATAGAAATGATTTTTCAAAAACATGTTTGTATACAGTCTGCTTCGATATGATGTACCAACATTAAACTGCGGCATTGAAAGTATGTCTGTATCTTCATACGGAAAGAATATTTCAGAAAACAGTTTTGTATTTGCTATGCCTTGCTCTGTAAAAATATTTTCACGGACAAACAGGTTTGTATCACCGTTCATATCTGTATAAAGCATATCGGGCATAATTCCAAGCAGTCCGTTATCATGAACAAATTCAAATATGTTGTAATCATAATGTGGTACTTTATCAGTTATTGCTTTTCCGAGTTTCAATGCTTTGCAAAGAAGGGAAGTATCGGATACATCCAAATCATATACATTCGCATGTGAATCAATATCGGGAACTATATATTCTATACCGTCGATTTCCGTCATTTCATACAGCGAATGCACAACCCAGTTGCCTGTCCTTAAATTATTCATAACACACCTCGTTGTGTAATACAAACACACAATCATAATATTACTTAATATTGGTATTCTAACACATCTCTTATGTTTTGTCAATAGGTAATGTAAAAAAATTTGGAGAGCAATCAAAAGTGCTCTCCATTTATATATTTTTAATACAAAATTTATATCAATTGTTTTTAACCTAAGATGTGATGACTACGTGTAAAAATTCTTCATGTTTACTTTCCAAGTCATTTTTTAAACCTATCGGATTTCCTATTCGCATTTCCGGATCATAAACAAAGCAAAAGAGCTTTTTGCAATATGGATGATTTTGATATTTCTCAATATCAATAATAAGTTCTTCACCTAATGTTTTAGCTGTCATAGAACTTCTTGTCATCTTTACTTCAATAACTACATCAACATCCTTAAGCAAAAAATCCATACGAACCGAACCACCTGCATACGATGGTGTCCATTCTTCAGCTCGAATATCATCAAAATCAATTTTTAATAATGCATGAAGTAAATCTTGTACATCGTATTCATCATTTATTTCAAGCGTCCTACGTTTTTTATGTCGCTGTTTTAATTGCATAGCAACAATTCTAAATTTTTTAAATATTTTCTCAATCCGTTCAATATAATCATTACAAGTTGTTTCTAATGAAACAGCATCGATTTCAACTAATACAATGACAGAGTTTAGTTGCTCATGTATTCTTTGTATATGCCATGAACTCATACCATTCAATGTATTAATTTTTTCTATTTGTTTAATCTGAGAATCAAAAACCGGTGAATATATTTTTAAAAATGTTAATACAGTCGATTGCCATCCTTTAAATTTACTTGCATCCCTATCAACTTGATCACCCAGTTGATCAATGTATTTGACTCTATTCAAAAATTCTTCTTTATTATTTTTCATTCTTTCATTAACCTCATATAAATACGCTTATTATCTTAATAGACAATTATTTGATATCAAAATCCTTTATATAAATTGCTGTTTCAACTGCTTCGTAATCATCTACATTTCTTATCCCCAATGCCATTAAATATTCATAATTAAGATTTCTTATTGCTTCATTCAGTGAATCATTATTTGATATATCTTCCACCTCAATCACAGAACTCATTAATAAATTTCTATCAATACGCGAGTTTTTATAATCGTTTTCGTCCGTTAATGTACCTTCATAACAAGCTAAATCAAAGCACATATATGCTTTTTTACTAAAGCCTAATTTAAGAAGATGTTTTACAGAATATTCAATATGATTTAAGATTTCATTATCCCATACTTGCGAAAAAGAAAACCACCACTGATTATTTACCTTATGTAAATAATAATCATCGTCTAAATCAATATTTAATTCAAATATACCACTATTAAAAAGATAAGCTTCTTTGTCATATTCACTTCTGTATGATAAAAACTTTATACCATCAACATTTGGTGAAACAATACCAAAGCCATTAGGACAAGAAATCAAACCATAATTTTTTCTATGTAACATATACACTTTTTTATGAGCAGAAACATCAACAAAATCTTCTGAAATAATATATATACGACAATATAGTGGATTGTCACTTGATTTTGAATAATACTGTATTCGATTTTGTCTGAATTTTTCTATCTCTTTTTGCATTATTAAAGATTGATTGAACATTCTCATCACCTGATTATAACTCATTCTTCTTTTTCCGTTCCCATCTCTGCTTACAAAATCAAAAACATCATTTCCACTGTTATAAACATATGGTGCAAAACCATCTGCAGCAATTTCCAAAATAACAATATTTTTTTCGTTTTTTAAATCAACAAAATGTACTTTTACAGATGGTATTTTAGGTTGAATATTTATAAGTTTTTCTTTTATATCTGATTCAAATCTGTCTTTATTTCTGTTTCTTATATCTATACCTATTACTTCTTTAGGAATTCCACTTTTTTCAGAAATACCAACAATAATACATCCACCTTCTGCGTTAGCAAATGAGCAAATATCTCTTTTAAATTCAATTATTTCTCGCTTTTTTTGCTGATTATCCAGTTGAATATCCCAAAATGCAAATTGCTCTTTGTAGTCGATATATTGGCTTTCTATGTAATCCTCATTGCCTATTAGAGTAATTAAATCATCTTCAGTAAGTTTATCTACTGTTTTACCATTTATAAGTATCATAATCGTTCCTTCACTATTTTTTATATTTTTTCAGAACAGTACTTGATTTTTCCATTTTGTTTGTAACTATAAACTTTATGTTCACAAGTATCATTCTGTTTAACATATGTTTGAAAATCATTTTCTTCATATATTTCAAAACTAATACTACGCCTATATCTTGTATAATTTATATCAGAATACATAATATCAAAATTATATTTACCTAATGAAGCTTTATCTTCCAAATCCCAATATATTCCTACAAATAAATCTCCAGTTTTATCAAGTAAAAAAGGAATTGAAGTTTTTCTATGGTCAATATCTTCTTCATATTCACCATCAACTAACTTATATAAACCAAATGTTAGTTTGCATGCAGCACCTTCACCAACATTTTTTAGTTTCAAAGCTGAAAGATAAAATTTTTTGTGCCGAATTACAATACAACCTGGTGTAATTTCTTCAGAATATTCACCTTGATTTTTTATAATGTTTTCAATTTCTTTAGGAAAAGTTTTAGGGTATTCAATTCCTTTGGTCGTTGTATAAGTAATGGTATAATAGTTAGCTTCGCTTTGACCATTCTCTTTTTTAAAAAAATTATCTATATGTTCATATGCTGACAAGTATTCAGTAGCTATAAACGGCATTATTCTTTGTCGTGAATCTTCTTTATATTCCTTTTGTGCATATTTTATAGAAAAGAAAACACCTAAAATACCACCAACAGAAGCCACTATACTTCCATAATACGAAAGCATATCAGCTCCGCTCCAAACTGTTGTATATCCTTTGCCAATTTTATAAAGTTCATTTATTATAATAGGAATTATCACTAAAATTAAAAGTAATGTGACAATACTGATAATAAAAACAAGCTTTTTCTTCATTCCTTCCCCTCCACCATTTCCTTATACAACTTCATCAGCTCTGCCACGCATTCGCTCTCCGTAATCTTCCGATCGAATCCATAAGCCGCCATAACGGCGAAGTCGTTTTGCTGGTGGGCTTTGCAGAGGTCTGGCAATGTCGTTGTTTTTTATTTCATTAGTCAATATTGCACTCGTTATATAAATAATTGAATTCTGACTTTGTTATATCTTCAATTTTACAATTATTTATTTCATTAATATGATGAGGTCTTAAAACATTGATTATCTCAAATTTATACTGTGATATACATTCATCATGGTAAGAAAAGCTGACATCCTGAAAATACTTGTTTCCTAATATATCTGAAAAACTTATTCTGAAAACACCAATTATTTCTTCTGATATATCTTTGAAATATAGCATACATTTATATTCTTTGTTGTTAGTTAAAGTGTATGTTCCAGGATAGAAATACTTTTTATCTAAATCATTATGATTAAAAATAGTATACATATCAGATATATGAACATCAAATGCTACAGATGGCGATAACAACTTTATTATGATAACTGGATACAATTTTTTTGCATCATTCGGAAATGCAGTTGAATAAATGGCATTGCCATCATATGTGAAGATAGAATGCCTTTTATTATTCTCCAAATTATTCATTTTATAATCTACAGAAAAAGCAGGCAGATTTTCCAACCTTTTCGTTTCCTTATCTGATTCTTTTTGATACCTAATAGTAATAAACAAACTGAGAAATGTAAAGAATCCGCCTATTAAACTGCCGATAAACGTCAACCAATCATATTCATTAGATAGCGGAATAAATTGCGTTATATTTATTAAATCAAGAATTACTATTGATGATATAAGTAAGGTGAATATGATTATCCAAATTATTATAGTTGTTTTTAATTTCATTTTATTTTCCCTCCACCATTTCCTTATACATCTTCATAAGCTCTGCCACGCATTCTGACTCTGTAATTTTTCTGTCGAAGCCGTAAGCATTCATAACAGCCATATCGTTCATCTGATGAGCCTTACGGAGTTCAGCAGGCATAGTAATTTCATCGTAGAGGTCGGCGAGGGAGCAGTCGGGATATTTTGCTCTTGCGTCAAGGATAGCCTGTGCGGTCTGTTCGATTCTGGCTTTCTGTTCATCTGTCGGGTTGCACCATGGGAAGTTGTTGTAGACTATATCCTTTGAGTAGCGATAACGACTTTCAAGTCTGCCTGCAACAGTTCTCATCCAAGCCATATGCACATTAGAAGTAAGAATACCGAAATGATAAAGTGTAGCATCTGGGAGAATAAAAACAAGATCACTACATAAAATATCAGGTGTCAAAAATCCTATTGGAATATATCTTCGGTTTTCAGAAGATACTTTTGGAACAAGTATATAATTGGTTTCTGGCATATTCTCAACGTGAAAACGAGTAGGTTTGTCAGCAATTTTTCTTGTTCCGGCACTTGTACTTTCAAGCCTGAATTTTCTCACTGCTTCAACTCTTTTTAAACATTCTGGCATAGAGCGTAATTCTTTAGGAGAGCACTCTCCAAGCCATAAACAATAACGAAAATATCCATTAATAAATTCTTTTGAACCAAGCCACTTTTTAAAATACACTTGTGATTTAGGCTCTTTTCTGATAAATTCTATCATTTCATTTTCCTCAAACAGATAAAAACCACCATCAATTGGTTTATTTCCTATGCCGATTTTAGGTATATCACAAAATGATTTTGTCCTACTTGCAATTACAATATCATCCGCTTCAACAAGATAACCATTTATATTTTTAACAGTCTTTACTGATCCGTTATCAAATAGATATTTACCCATTGTATTAGGTGCTTTACTGAAACCGACAATAACACAATGAACATGTGCTTTCAGACTTGCTTCGCTGTCCCAACGAAAAGTTCTGTGTGCAAAATCTATATGCACTCCATGTTCAAATAAATTCTTCCATAAAATTGCCACCTGTTCACCCTGTGTAATTGAATTTGTTGAAACAAGTGCTGTTCTGATAGTTTTTGTGCTTGTCATCATATCAGCTGATTTTTTATACCAACAGGAAACATAATCAAGATTACCATTATTTTTAACACCATCAAATATTGTCATAACATCTGTTTTCTGTTCGGCAGACATTAATCTTGCACCCACAAAAGGCGGATTTCCCATAATATAATCAAGCTCATTTTTCGGCACAACAGTTTCCCAGTCAACACGCAGAGCGTTGCCCTCCACAATATTTGCATAGCTTTTCAGCGGTAAAAAATTAAGGCTTGCCTGTACGATTTTTTCAGTTTCCTTCATCATCTGACTTTCGGCAATCCAAAGAGCAGTTTTCGCAACAGTTACAGCAAAATCATTGATTTCAATGCCGTAAAACTGTCCGATAGAAACATGAATAACCTTTGCATCACCTGTCATATCCATGAGGATTTGTCCATTACTGTAAAGCTCAGTCAAAATCTCATTTTCAAGACGTCGCAAAGAAATATATGTTTCTGTAAGGAAGTTTCCCGAACCACAGGCAGGGTCAAGGAATTTCAAACCTGCAAGCTTTGTCTGGAATTTCTCAAGTGCTTCCTTACGCTTGTTAGCCTGTTTCATCTGCTTTATATCATCAAATTCTGCTCTTAATTCATCAAGAAACAGAGGGTCAATAACCTTGTGAATATTCTCGATTGAGGTGTAGTGCATACCGCCCGAACGCCTTGTTTCGGGGTTTAATGTGCTCTCAAACACAGCACCAAAAATAGTAGGAGATATGTCAGACCAGTCAAATCCTGCACTTGCGTTTTCAAGAAGGATTTGCATGATTTCTTCTGTAAAGTTCGGGATTTCTATATTCTCATCACGAAACAGTCCGCCATTGACATAAGGAAATGCCGCAAGTTCATCATCAAGATAATCATCACGCTGTTCATCTGTCTGGTCAAGCACCTGAAACAGTTCGATAAGTGCCTTTCTTACATCTCTCGGCTCAAAGCGTTTAAGGTAATCATGAAACATAGCGTGCTTTCCGAAAATCCCAGCATCTTCAGCGTACAGACAGAAAACAAGTCGCACACAAAGCATGTTAAGACTCTTTAAGCTTTCGGGTGAATCAGGATTTTTGTACTGCTCACGAATTGCGGTATATAGCTTTCCTACAAGTTCACCAGCTTTTAAGGAAACCTCCATTTCCTTTTGGATATGCTCGTCACCTGTGCTAACAAGAAACTGTAAACGATAGTATTCTTTAGGTAAATCCTTGAGAAGTATCTGCTCAGGTTCACCGTTCGGCTTTTCCATATCGTATACAAGAAATTCAGCAAAATTACATGTCACAATCCAACGTGGACGCTGTGAGTATGGGAGTTCAGCGGCATAGCGTTTAGCCTGCTGAAAAGGTGACAGCACAGAACCATCCGACTGTTTTATGCCTTTGCGTAAGTCTTTGCCTAAACCTTTCTGCTCAATGAGAACATGTGTTGACGGAATAAAACCGTCAATGAATGAAGTGTGATCAAGCTTTACCTGGTCTTCAAAACTAATAAAACCCGATATATCTGTTACGCTGTAAACATTTGTAAGCAAGTCCATCCAGAACTTCTGCGATTCGCCTTTTTCATAACCTCTGTCTTTCCAGTATTCAGCAAACTTCTTTGCCGCCTGTTTCTGCTGTGTGTCAGTCATGGTTATACCTCCTGTGCAAAAATAACAATTATTAATAATAATTATATCATAAAATGTTAAAAACTGCAAGTAAAAACAGACCTGCTATACACAAGTCTGTTTTATTTATTATATGTAAGGTTGCTCCACTGCCGTGTCGCTTTATTGACAGCCTACGACCTTCGGGTTATGAGCAGATTTAACGCACTCTCATAACTCTATGTAAAACAAAGAAAAGTCGCATTTCAAAATCGTTCTCGCCGACGAGGTGACGACGTAGCCGCCGACACAGCAGTTTTTCTAACTCATTAAATAATGTCAAATATTTTTTTAGAAAATTTTTAAGTTTAGGATTTGCAGCTTAAATGGTGGTGAAAGTGGTATACTTTTTAAATCTTTCTGAAAAAATATTTCAATGATATTTTCTATAACTACTTTGAATTTCACATAAGATACTTTAAAAAGATCACTTATATCCGTTAAATATTGCGATACAGGTGATATATTTTACGCTATCAGTGATATTTCTTGTCCATCTGATTTTATGAGTTTTTTCTATGTCATAATTTAAATCAATACATAACTCTTATCAAAAAACAACAGTAATTTCGGTTCCTTTATTCTCAATACTATTAATCTTAATTTCAGCATCATGAAAAATTGCTCCATGCTTTACAATTGAAAGACCAAGACCTGTACCGCCTATCTGCCTTGAATGACTTTTGTCAACACGATAAAAACGTTCAAAAACACGTTCCTGTTCTTCCGATGGTATACCGATACCGGTATCTTTTACACAAAAAAAGTTCCTTCCGTTTTTAACGCCAACAGTTATTGTAACTTCACCATTTTCATGATTATATTTAATCGCATTGTCAATAAGATTATACATCATTTCTTCTATAATTGCAGCAGCACCATATATTAAACTTTTCTCACCATTTACATTAACTGAAATTTTTGATTTATCAGCTGCATATTTAAGTCTGTCCACAACATTTTTCGCAAGTTCTGACAGGTCGACCTCACATTTTTCAATACTTTCTCCGCCTTCTTCCAGTCGCGAAAGCTTTATAATGTCATCAATCAATGTAATCATACGCTTTGATTCGTCACGGATATTTTCAGCAAAACCACTTACATCCTGCTGTTTTACAATTCCACTGCAAAGCATATCCGAAACGCCATAAATAGTAGTAAGAGGAGTTTTCAGCTCATGAGAAACATTTGAAGTAAACTCACGACGCAGTTGTTCACGCTTTTCTGCTTCTGTAATATCAAGAATAATGATAATTAAACCTGTAACCGATTTATTGTTTAATACGGGATTTACAGCAATCTGATAAGTTTTATTATCGTTTTCCATTGTAAACTGACAATGATTTCCCAAAAGTGCTTTTTCAACTGCTCTGATAAGCTTTTCGCTTCGGTTTATTTCAAGAATACTTCTGCTGTTTTCGGCATCCTTTTTTGTAATTCCCAAAAGACTCAGTGCCGCAGGATTATACGAAAGAATTTCTGTCTTATTATCAATAAGCAAAAAACCTTCACTCATATTTTTGGTCATAATATTAAATTCATTCTGACGACGTTTTAGTTCGCTCATTTGCTGATGTATGTGCTCATTCTGTATACGGATTTTATGTACCAACGGCGCAAGCTCATCATAAGGTTCTGAAACCTCGGCATTGCCTAAATCTATACTGTTTATCGGTTTTACAATTCTTTTTGAAATTATTATTGAAAGAATTAATGCTCCGGCAATTGCAATAACTATCACTAACAGCATCGGCTTCAGCACATCCAGAACCAGAGAGTGTACCGATGCCACCTCTGCTGAAATTCTTATAACATTTCCGTCACTCATTTTTATAGCATAATACAAAGTCTGTGTGCCGAGTGTATCAGAATAACGTGAGCTGATACCTTCTCCCTTTTCAAAGGCTTCAGTTATCTCCTCACGTTCTGAATGATTATCCATATCACCAGGGTTTTTTCGGTTATCAAAAATAACTGTTCCGTCTGCATTTACAATGGTAATCCGATTATCAGATGAATAAATACTTTCAAGATAATCGTCATTTTGTGTAATGGCATTTGAAATAAAAAACGCTTGATTTTTAAGTTCGTCATATACAATACTATTAAAATGGTCATAAAGAATAGCTGTTAAAAATCCACCACATAGCAATATTACTGCAAGAGCAACAGAAATTATTCCTGCAAATATTTTCCTTTTCATGTCTGCTCTCCTTTATCTTTCATACGATAGCCTATTCCTCTGACAGTTTCTATGTATTTGCCACATTCCCCAAGTTTGGTACGCAGGGTTTTGATATGTACATCAACAGTTCTGCTTTCACCATCAAAATTATATCCCCATACCTTCGTCATTAACTCATCACGGGTATAAACCCTGTTCATATTTTTCAGAAAAATAAGCAGAATCTCATACTCTTTCAGGGTAAGTGTTACATCTTCACCGTCGGCTTTTATAATATGCTTTTCAGGGCAGACATACAGCTTACCACAGATATACTCTTCATTTTCAGTCTTTACTGTACGACGAAGAACAGCTTTTATGCGTGAAATAAGCTCCATCATACCAAACGGCTTTGCAACATAATCATCTGCACCGCTGTCAAGCCCTACTACTTTATCATACTCTGTTGTTTTTGCAGTCAGCATTATCACAGGAAGATTTTTTGTTTCACTTTGCTTACGAAGCTTCTGTAGGATACTGATTCCATCCTCATCGGGGAGCATTATATCAAGAAGCAAAAGCTCAGGCTGCTGTTTTTTCAGTGCTGTCCAGAATTCATTCGGATGTGAAAAGCCTTTAGCCTCAAGTCCTGAATTATTAAGTGCATAAATAACAAAATTTCTGATGTTGTCATCATCTTCAAGCAGATATATCATAAAGATACATTTTCCTTTCTGTGCATTCCTGTAACCGAATATTCAACCCATTCTGCAATATTTACAGCATGGTCGCCTATTCGTTCAAGGTATTTTGCAATCATCATAATGTCTATGCAGTATTCGCCCATTTGAGCATTGTCTGCAATAAGAGCGATAAGCTCATTCTTTACTTTAATAAAAAGCTCATCAACCCTGTCATCTTCCATTATAACACATCTTGCGGAATCTGTATCGTTTTTTACGAAAGAATTTATACTGTCCGTAACCATTTTTACAGTTGCTTCTGCCATTTCCTTTATATGTACCTTGCCGAATATATTTTCATTTCCTACATGACGGGTGATTTCAGCAATATCCGTTGCCTGATCTCCGATACGCTCCATATCACCTATCATTTTAAGAGCAGATGATATAATACGTAAATCTCTGGCTACCGGTTGCTGACGTAAAAGAAGTTTCATACACCAGCTTTCTATTTCACGTTCCTTTTCGTCAATACTTTTTTCAAGGCGAAATGTCTTTTCCGCCATTTCATTATCCTTATCAAGAAGTGCTTTTACAGCACAGGTTATTGCTTCTTCGCACAATGCACCCATTTTTATTAGTTCAATATTAAGAGCATCAAGCATTTCATCAAACTTGTTTCTCATACTTCCTCCTTAACCAAATCTGCCTGTTATATAATCTTCCGTACGCTTATCCTTCGGCATTGAAAAAAGTGTTTCGGTATCCGAAAATTCTATCATATCCCCAAGCAGGAAAAATGCTGTCTTATCGGAAATTCTTGCTGCTTGCTGCATATTGTGTGTTACCATGATTATTGTGTACTTTTCCTTTAACTCAACAGCCAGATCTTCTATTTTCGAGGTAGAAATCGGGTCAAGTGCTGATGTCGGTTCATCCATAAGAAGAACTTCAGGTTCAACTGCCAGAGCTCTTGCGATACATAATCTCTGCTGCTGACCACCCGAAAGTCCCAGTGCACTTTTCTTGAGTCTGTCTTTTAACTCATCCCATATTGCCGCATTACGAAGTGATTTTTCCACAATTTCATCAAGGCGTGATTTTGAACGTATTCCGTGAGTTCTCGGACCATACGCAATGTTGTCATAAACACTCATTGAAAAGGGATTAGGTTTCTGAAACACCATTCCCACACGCTTACGAAGATTGTTTATATCCATGTCCCCGTAAATGTCCTCATCATCAAGAAGTATTTCACCTGTGATTTTACACCCCTCAACAAGATCATTCATTCTGTTGAGTGACTTGAGAAGAGTTGACTTTCCACAGCCTGACGGTCCTATGAAAGCTGTTATTTCATTTGCAGGAATATTAAGATTTATTCCCTTGAGTGCCTTGAAATCATTGTAATACATCTCCATATTTTTTATACTGAATTTATCCATAATATCTCCTTTATCTGTTTACAAGCTTCTTTGCCACATAGCCCGAAAGTGCATTTATTCCGATGACAAGTACAAGCAGAACAACTGCTGACGCATGTGCCTGTTCGGTGTAAAGTCCTTCCGAAAGAAGTGCATACATGTGTACGGATAGCGTTCTGGCTGAATCGGTTAAACTATTCGGAACTGCCGCAAACGTACCTGCTGTAAAAATAAGTGCGGCACTTTCACCTACAATTCTTCCCACAGCAAGTATCACACCTGCCAGTATTCCCGGAACAGCACCTGGCAGAACAACTCTGAAAACGGTTCTAAGTCTGCCTGCACCAAGACCAAAGCTTCCTTCACGGTAACTGTCAGAAACTGAAATCAAAGCTTCTTCCGTTGTCCTTATGATAAGAGGAAGAATCATTATTGCAAGAGTTACAGCACCTGAAATAAGAGAATAGCCCATGCCGAGTGCAATTACAAAAAGAAGATAGCCGAAAAGTCCGTATACAATTGATGGAATCCCCGAAAGAGTTTCAGCCGTAATTCTTATTATCTTTACAAACTTACTGCCCCTTTTTGCATACTCAACAAGATAAATTGCCGCAAATATTCCCACAGGCACAGCAATAACAAGTGATAAAACCGTCATTATCACCGTATTCACAATAGCAGGTGTCATTGAAATATTTTCACTTGTATACTCCCATGCAAAAATTGACGGAAAGAATTTGATAAGGGCAGGTATACCCTTGACAAGTATATATCCTATAAGCATTACAAGTACACCTGCTGAAAGGATAATGGAAATAAGCATTAACAGTTTCAGTATCAGGGACATCGGTCTGCCTTTGTATTCCCGAAGTCTTTGTTTTAATGTTCGGGTATTTATTGCTTCACTGCTGTTGATTTTGTATGATATTAATTTCTCTGCTATCTCCATATCAGTTTCTGCTCCTGTTCTTTATAACTGTAAACAAAGTGTTTATAATCAGAATAAATGTGAAAAGTACAACTGCTGTTGCAATCAGCGAATCCCTGTGCAGATCGGCAGCATATCCCATTTCAAGCACGATATTTGCAGTAAGTGTGCGTATTCCCGATGTAAGCTTTTCAGGAAGAATACTCTGGTTTCCGCATACCATTACCACAGCCATTGTTTCTCCGATTGCACGTCCGATACCAAGTATCACACCTGCCATAATTCCGTTTTTAGCGGCAGGAAGAACTGCAAAGAATACACTTCTTTCGCTTGTTGCACCAAGTGCCAGTGAGCCTTCATAATAACTTTCGGGAACAGCCCTTATTGCCGATTCAGCAACACCTATTATTGTAGGCAGTATCATTATTCCAAGCAGAACAGACGCTGTAAGCATTCCCTTTCCGCTTCCTCCGAAAAGGCTCTGCATAACAGGAACAATGACCATAAGTCCGAAAAATCCATACACAATAGATGGTATACCTGCCATAAGCTCAAATGCCGGCTTTAAGATTTTATACAATCCTTTAGGACAGAATCTCGCCATGAAAACTGCACATAGAATACCCAGAGGCACACCTATTAAAATCGCCCCTGCTGTTACATAAATACTTCCCACAATCATAGGAAAAATACCAAACTGATTTTCAAGAGGTTTCCATGACTTGCCGAAAATGAAATCAAAAATACCAATTTCAGAAATTGCCGGTACTCCGTTTGCAAACAGAAATACACATATTGTTACAACTGCTATAATCGAAATGCATGCTGAAATCAAAAAGACTATGTGCATTATTTTTTCTTTGTACTTACGCATAATATCACCCATTTTAATATTACTGAATTTCACTCCAGTCGGTAATTTCACCTGTATAAATCTGCTTTATCTGTTCCGATGTGAGATTATCAATTTCGCTGTCATTGTTTACGATAACTGCAATACCGTCCATTGCAATAACTGTCGGAACAAGCCCCTGCTGAATCTCGGTGTCCTTTACTTCACGGGATGCCATACCGATATCACAAGCGCCCTCAATTGTACTTGTCATACCTGCTGATGAACCTGTCTGCTGAATTTCAATTGTAACACCGCTGTTAAGTTTTTTATATTCATCAGCCAGAACCTCCATCACAGGAGCAACGGATGTTGAGCCTGCAACTACAATAGTTCCGCTCATATCTGATGATGTGTAAGCACCTGCGTCGGAAGCCTTTATGTAGCCTTTTTCCTCCACAATAGCCTGACCGTCAGCACTCATAATAAAGCTTACAAAATCAGCCGCAAGGTCACTTATATCCTCTCTTGTTGCAATATTAAACGGACGTGCAACCTTGTATTCACCGCTGTTTATATTGTCAACTGTTGCTTCCGTACCGTCAACGCTTACCGCCTTTACTTCATCGTTTAAAGAACCTAAAGAAATGTAACCGATGGCACTGCTGTTTCCTGCAACCGACTGAATAACAACAGATGTACTGTTTGAAATTTCAGCTGATGCAACTGTATTGTCCACATCATCAACTGTTATTCCCATAAGCTCTGTGAATGCTCCTCTTGTTCCCGAACCGTCTTCTCGTGAAATCACTGTAATTTCACTGTTCGAACTCCCGCAGCCTGTAAGTGTTGAAGCTGCTATAATCATTGCCGCAAAAACTGACATTAATTTTCCTGTTTTCATAAATATTACCTCTCTTTTAACTTTGTATATATCTTGATTACTGTACTTTCTGTACAATTACATTATAATATATCAATGTAAAATGTTAAATCACAGTCGTGTTAAATTTATGTAAAATTTAAAAAGAGAATTCCCGAACCGGAAATTCTCTTTTTTCTATTTTTCTATTTTCTCAATCAGACTGCAAAGCTCACTCATATTCTTAATCACATAGTCCGCACCATTGTCAAGATAAATATTGCGTACTCTGAGAGTTTCCTGCTTTTTCTTTTCAGGTGAAAATGCCTCATACTCATCTTCGCTATATCCCATTACAGAACTGCCCTCAACAACTCCGACAGTAATCATACCTGCATTTTTACCTTCCTTAATATCAGCAACCGTATCACCGACTTTGATTGTATTACCCACACTGCCAACACCAAGAGCTTCAAGATTTCTGAAAATCATATACGGATAAGGTCTGCCTATATTGTTTGTGTGATTCGGGCAAAACCATGCATCAGGCTTGTAGCCCTGTTTTTCAGCAGATTTTACAACAATCTCCATCATCTCTGTTGTATAGCCTGTTGTTGAACCGATTTTTATACCTTTTTCACGAAGCTTTGCAATTTCTTCTGTTACATAAGGCTTTGGTGTACTGAATTCATTAAGCACCTCAAAAATCGCACGTTCGCTCTGTTCATAAATCGCCTCTACATCACTCTTTTCCCACATTCTGCCGTGAGCTTTTTTCCATTCTTCTGTAATGCGTGGCATCTTCATCATTGCGTGAATGTGATCCCATTTGAGCATTCCCATAGGTTCTCGTATTTCATCTGTTGTGGGTTTAATACCAAATTTTTCAAAAGCCTTTGCAAATGCAACTACAGGAGCAAATGAACCATAGTCAACAGTTGTTCCTGCCCAGTCAAAAATAACAGCTTCAATCTTTTTCATATATTATTTTACTCCTTTAAGAAATTCCTCAAAAATATTTCCGAGCTTTTCAATATCTTCAGCATAAATCTCACCAATATTACCAATACGGAAAACATCAGCATCAGTTACCTTACCCGGATAAATCGCATAACCTCTTTCCTTGATAAAGCTGTACATTTCTTCGAATGAGAAGTCTGCACTGTCAGGGTAACGGAAGGTTGTTATAATTGGACTCTGATTTCTGTCAAGATATGTTTCAAATCCAAGCCTTGTCATCTTTTCAATCAGCATATCATTATTATTCGAGTAACGTGCATATCTTGCAGAAACACCGCCTTCAGCACTGAGTTCTTCAAGAGCCTTTGCAAATGCAAGTACAACATGTGTCGGAGAAGTAAAACGCCACTTGCCGTCCTTTTCCATGCACTGCCACTGGTCGTAAAGGTCAAGCGAAAGACTTACTGCGTTATCCTTACACTTTTCAAGTTCAGTTCGTTTACATATGATAAACGAAAATCCCGGAACACCCTGTATACACTTGTTTGCTGAGCTTATAATAAAATCAATCCCAATTCCTGATACATCAATATCAACCCCGCCAAAGCTTGACATTGCATCAACAATAAACACTCGTCCAAGCAACTTCACTTTCTTTGCAACAGATTCAATATCATTTAAAATACCTGAAGTAGTTTCACAATGTACCATTGAAACATGAGTTATTGCGGGGTCACTTTCAATTTCCTTTGCAATAATATCGGCATCCGGAATTTCATTATACTTGAAATTCAGAATTTTATAGTCAAGTCCTGCGTGCTTTGCAATATCCTCCATACGTTCACCGTATGCACCATTTGCGGCAATGAGAAGCTTTCCTTTTTTACCGACAGCAGAAGTCAGAACCGATTCAACACCAAATGTACCGCTTCCCTGCATAAGAACCGCTGTATATTCATCTTCGGATACATGAGCAAGTTTTAAAAGTTCTTTTCTGATATTCTGAGTAATCTGCTTGTAGTCATTGTCCCATGTACAATGGTCAACAAGCATTTCCTTTTTCACACTTTCTGTTGTTGTAAGTGGACCCGGTGTAAGCAATTTATAGTTAATCATAATTTTAATCCTTTCATTTTAAACTTGTTCTTATTTACATGATTCAGAGAGATTTCTGTGCTTTTCAAGAAGTTCAACCGTAAGTGGTTCGGGGAAGGTTTCAGAGTTTGCAGAAATTGCATTGCTGTCAGCAGTTTCACCTTCATAAAGAGGTACAGGATAATAATTCATAAGATCTGCTCTTCCTTTTTCAGTAATGCACTGCACCATTTCCATAGCCAGTTCTTTTGTATCATCGCCTTTATCCACCACTGCCAGTGATTCTGTCAGAGTAAAATTCCCCTCTGCCGGATCTACGAAATCAACAGGAAGCCCGTCATTTTTATCAGCAATTGCCTGATGTCTTAATCCAAATCCGATTGCAACTTCTCCTGCTCTTACCTTTTTTATAGGACCTGAGCCGGACTGTTCAATATGTGCACCTGCGTTTTTGTAAATATCGGTTAAAATTTCCTTTGTACCTTCCTCACCATATTCATTTACAAGTGACTGAATCATAAGCCATGCTGTTGATGAGCCCTGAATGTCAACTACTGAAATACAACCTGCATATCCGGGATCTGCAAGGTCTTTTACAGAAGTCGGAGCAGCAAGTCCCTGCTCAATAAGTACATCGGTATTTACAAGTATTGCACCCTGATTTGCAAGGAAAGGTGCGTAATATGACGGATAACTGTCGGTAGTATTCACCTCAAAGGTAAGGTCAGTAAACATATTACTTTCACTCTGTGCCGATTCAATATAATAGGAACTCATTGTAATAACATCGGCTTCAATATCCCTGCCCTCAGCAAGCATTTTACCGCCAAGCTCAGATGTGCCAAAGCTCTGAAATACATATTTACCCTCATAGCCGTTTGAATTAAGAGTGTTCTTCATACACTCAACTGCTTCATCATCAGCGTTTGAATAGATGATAACCTGTTCGTCTTCACCTGAACAACCTGTTAAACCTGCACAAGCTGTAATCATCATACATACACACGTAACCATACTTAATAATTTTTTGAATTTCATACTGTTTTTCCTTTCTTGCTTCTGATTGCTGCAAAAAGTCTTACAAGACCTTTTACAAGCAGATTTGTTATTAAAATCAGGATTGACAGCACAAATATTTCATTAAAGTTTGCAAAGTGCTGCAGCTCCTTGATTTTTGCTGTGATAATCATTGTTTTTGTACCTGCCAGGAAGATAACCGCACTTACTGTTACCATTGCATTCACAAAGAAGTAGCTGAACACTTCAAGAAGTGTCGAAACTGCATTTGGTGTAATAATTCTTATAACCGTTTTTATCCAGCTGTCGCCCATAAGCTTTGCTGTTGTTTCCCAGCTTGCATTAAGCTTTTCAAGACTGCTTTTCATCATCAGATAAGGCGATGAAAAATAATGAATAATGTTACAGATTATTATTACCGCAAAGGTGTTGTGCATAAATGTCCCTTTAAATGTCAGCAGATAGGCAACACCCAGAACCATGCCGGGAATTGTATTTGTAACAAGAGATACAATATCGGGAATTTTACCCAGACGCCTGTGTTCATTACGTCTTGCAGAAACAAGTGCAAGACTATATACAACAAGCGTTCCGATAACTGCTGTTACAACTGCTGTCAGAAATGAGTTTTTATAAACACTCATAAGACTGCTGTCTGATAAAATTTCGGTTATATGCTCAAGAGAAAAATTCATTTTATACGGCCACTGTTCAACAAAAGGCACAATGAAAATCACTGCAAAAACTGAAAATACACAGGCAATAATTACTCCCGAAGCAATACCCATACCAATATCACGAACCTTGTTTTTAGTAAGCTCAATAACGGAAATTTTGTTGTAACGGATATTATACTTGTTAAGCGAAGAAATAAGTATAATACTCAGAACTGACGGCAGAAGCATTATAATTGAAACAGCCGAGCCTGTGTTGAAATCCAGAAGACTTCCAAGCATTTCGTTGTAAAGCCGTGTGGCGAGTAAATCCACATTTCCTGCAAGTGCTGCCGGAATACCATAATCTGTAAAGCTGAGTGTGAAACTTTGAATAAAGGATACTGCAAGTGTGCTTATAAGAGGTGTAATAACGGTAGTTAAAAAGCTTTTTATTTTGCTGTCCCCCATCATCCGTGACACAATCATAAATTTCTTGTCAACATAACCCATAGTATTATTTATAAGCATAAAGGAAATCGGAAGAGTATAAATCACAAAACCGATTATAAGACCTGCTGTGCCATAAATATCAATAAGCTGAGTACCCAGAAGATTTGTCATAAGCCCCTGCTTGCCGAAGGAATAAATTATTGCAAAACCATATGTAATAGTCGGGAGGAGCATTGGCAGCATAACAAGCGATGCAATAACTTTTTTAAGCTTTCGGCTTATATTGGTATAGTTAATAGCATACGCAGGAATAAAGGCAAGAGCTGTTGTTATCAGTCCGCTTAATGCCGATATTAATACGCTGTTTAGAAGAGGGGTAAAAATGCTTCCTCCCGAAAAAAGTCTGCTGTAATATTCAGATGTTACTCCATCATCTCCATAAAAGGATTTGCAGAGAATTGTAACCATCGGTATAAGGAGGAAAAAACCAAACAGCAGACAACTGAAAATCAGAATTGTTTTCTGAGGAGATACCTTTAATTTTTTCATACCGCTGTCCTTATCATTTTCTTTGTATCCGCAAAAAGTGCAAGAATATTATTACGCTTGATTTCAAGCTGACGGAGAATAAATTCAGTTACAAAGCTGTCAGACGGATTATCAATTATTTCGTTTGGTTTTGCGTACTGTAAAATCGTTCCGTTTCCGACAATCATAACCTTATCCGAAAGACTTAATGCTTCCTCAGGGTCATGTGTAACAATAATAGTTGTAAGATGATATTCCTTTGCAATCTGTTTTATCTTATCCTTGATTGACTCCTTAATAACACCGTCGAGAGCACTAAGCGGCTCATCAAGAAGCAGAATTTTCGGCTTCATAACAAGTGTTCTTGCAAGTGCAACCCTTTGTTTCTGACCACCGGAGAGTTGTTCAATATTTTTGTAAAGATGTTCCTTCAAGCCAAGTAATTCAATAAGCTCATCAACTTCTTTTGAAGTAGAAATATCGGGCTTATTACGAAGCCCATAAACAATATTTTCATACGCGTTAAGATTGGGAAACAGAGCATAGTCCTGAAATACTATATTAAAACCTCTGTCTTCCATGGATACCTTTGTAATATCATGGTCATCAAATCGGATTTCACCGCAATCGGGCTGTGTGATGCCAAGAATAATGTTGAGAAGTGTTGTCTTACCACTTCCCGATGAACCGAGAATTGAAACAATCTCACCATTTTCAACTGAAAAATTCACATCTTTAAGAACATTCACATTACCGAATGACTTACTTATATTTTTTAGTTCAAGCATATTTTTTCCCTTTCATATTTTTTCTTACAGGTATTATTTTACACCATAAATGTTAAATCCAAAATCGTTGTTGCGTTAAATATAAGTTAAAATCGGAGCAAAACGTGATAAGCTCGCTTAATCACGTTGCGACAATTGCAACCGTCGCAGGGAGTTTTGCTCCTCAGGGTTTCAGTGGGAGATTTATTCTCCTACTGAAAGTCTGAATGGAACCCGCCGCCTAAGAGGCGGGGGACATCTGCAACATGGTTATAATTCTGTATGAAATATGTTGTAAAAGAAAAAACACTTTACATTTGAAACAAAATGTAAAGCTTATCAGAAATTATTTACTTTTATGACAGATTATGTTATAATGATTGTGATTTACCGGAGGTGTTTTATGAAAAATTTACTCGACTGTATAATGGATCTGGGGGAGCAAATGCTTATATGCGGTGGTGAAATTCACAGAGTTGAGGACACTCTTAACAGAATTTTTTCAGCCTATAAAGCAAACCGAACAGATGTATTTATTATTACCAGCAGTATGGTGGTTACTGTTCACACATCCGACGGTAAAATATACACTCAGACACGCCGTATAACAGAAATCTCAACTGATTATGAAAAACTCCATAAACTCAATGACTTATCACGAAATATATGCAGATACAAATTTTCATCCGAAGAAATCAAAAACAAGCTCAGCGAAATTTCAGACAGTAAAACATATCCTGTCTGGCTTGAATTTGTCTGTTATGCAATCATAGCCGGAGCCTTCACCTTATTTTTCGGTGGTGGAATTACAGAAGCGGCAGTATCTTTGGCAATAGGTGCGCTGGTACGTCTTATTATTATGATTTCTGATAAAACTGTTAAAAATAAAATTTTCGCAAAATTTATTTCAGCATTTCTGGCAACAGCACTTGCATTCACAGCACTTCAAATAAATATTATTCCGACTGTTGACAATGTTATCATAGGAAATATAATGACTCTTATTCCGGGAATAGGTCTTACAACTGCTCTCAAGGATCTGATTATGGGGGACAGTATTGCAGGACTTCTCCGTACCATTGAAGCATGCATTACCGCACTTGCCATTGCAGCAGGTTATTTTGCTGTAGCGTTTCTTACAGGAGGTATGATATGACATTAACAAATATTATACAACTCATAACAAGCCTTGTGGGAACACTGTGCTTTGGAATACTTTTTAATATAAGAGGACTAAAACTGATTTTTTCTGCAATAGGCGGACTTTTATCATGGGGATTGTTTTTGATTTTCAGTATGATAATTTCAAGCGAACCCATAAACTACTTTATAGTTGCTGCAACAGTTTCACTCTATTCCGAAATCATGGCACGAATACTCAAAACACCTGCTGCTCCTATAGTTACTGCCTCTCTGATTCCACTTATTCCGGGTGGTTCTCTCTACTACACTATGGCTTATGCATTTGAAAGTGATTTGGAAGGATTTCTTGAAAAAGCTGTTTCAACTCTGAAACTTGCTT
>SVNU01000034.1 GCA_015066715.1 Ruminococcus sp.
AAAACAAAAGAATATTTTGAAATTTTTCAAATCCGCCCTGCTGTGTGATATGCACCCCAAAAGTCAGACACTTTAGGAGGTGCATATTTTTATGGTGAAAGAGCAAAGAAAATACTTGCCAGAATTTAAAATATCTGTTATAATGGATACGCGAGAACACAAATTAGGATACCATGAAACAATTCGTAAGTATTTGGAAGATGGACTTGTATCGAATCATTTCAAACAAATTAAATTGTGGGAACGTAGATGAACTCAATGATTACATTTATTATTACAACAACGAAAGGATTTCTTCTAAACTAAAAATGAGCCTGGTGCAGTAGCGAACTCATTTTCATTCAATTTGATATTGTTAGAACCTGTCTTCAAAAGAAATTTATTTGGATTTTTGAATATAATTTAGTCAATAACGAGGCGAAAAATCGCAGGCGTACTTGACGTACGGCAAGATTTTTCAACGAAGTTAGTGACGAAATTTATCAAAAAGACAGGTGTATACGCTTGTGAAGACAGGTTCTTATTACAGTTGTAACATAAATATATAAAAAAGAGGTTTACATGAAAATAGAATTAAATGAATTATTTTCGGGTAGATGTCCTTTATATCTACGTATGAAAGATGGAACAATTTATTTTCAACTTCAGATTGAAGTTGCTCAAGAAGATAAATTACGAGCAGGATATTACTATGAATATTATAAGATTGAACTGACAAAAACTATGGAAGAAATAGGCAGTTTTTCATTGAAATTAATAAAAAAATTTCATACTCTTAGTGATTTAACATTAAATGAGTTTACCCAAATAACAAATATGAATCTGGATGATTATGAAATAGAAGCATCCAAAAAAAGATATTCATTTATGGGAGCTAAGGATGCAAAAGAGCTAGAGAGAAACTACGAAGAATGCACTATTGTTTATAATGTCTTAACTAAAACCTATGATGTTATATTATCATGGACTTATAAAAAAGGGCGTCGTTATTATAGAGATGCTGCAAAATCTATAGGTAATAAAGATATTTTAACATTTAATGATTCACTTGGGTTTGATGATAATGTTTCAGCTGAAAGATTAGGTGAAATTATTATTGAAGGTTTTGATAGAAGTAGGAAAATGAAAGCTAAGGTTTTAAATGATTGTTGTTCATAAAAACAATTCAACTTATTAATGTAAAAATCGAAACAACATCTATAAAAAATAACTATTCTAAAGATTATAGTAAAGACTAAAATGAATGCTAAAGCAGTCTTGACTTCAGGCTCATTGTCGATATATTGCATTATGCGATTATATGGATAGCTATTGTAGGAAACCACCTGCACATAGTTAAATTATTAGGGAGATAAAGTAATATGATACCAATTATTCGATACTGTGGTATATTTATTATATTTTTAATACCGCTAATTCTTATATTCAGGAGATATAAGAAAAATAATCTTCAGAAAAAGCCGGTAATAATTTATCTTGTGTTATTGGCAATTGTATTTAACATAGCAAAACTGCCAATAGAAAATGTTTTTTTAAAATATGATTCACCTGAAGATGCGTTTGATTATGTTGGAAAAGGAGAATATTTAGGAGTAGAAGAAGGAGAAGATTCATATCTAATTATTTCACAGCATAAATCTGAACAAAAAAATATATATTTAAGAAAAGAAAATAGTTATTTAAAAATGCCTTTTTTTGCACCTAGAGAATACGTGGTTTCTTTTGGAAATAACCCTCATATTATAGCTTCACTAATCAGAGAAGAAGATACAAATAACGGTTTTGTTGTTTTAATTTTAACGTATTCATCTATAAATAATAAAGATGATTATATAATTGATAATATGAATTCAATATTTAAACGGCATTTATATTCCGATGAAAGAAAAAATGATTACTTTCATATATATTCAGCATATGTCGAAAATTTAGATGAAGAAAACTATGTTATAAATATTAATGGTGAGGAATATGCTATTTTTAAATAATTAACTTTCTGAAAAAGATAGATACAAAAAAGCTGTTAATCATGTATGGGACGGAAGTCAGCAGATTGTTGCGGATGTTATCGATAACCAGTTCTATAATGCTGATTGTTATAAAGGAGCAAACCAAGTTTTTAAAACAAGGTTTGCTCCTTTTCTATATTTTAATATGAATGATGTAAGCCTTTAAAAAAGACTGATCGAAATTTTTAAATTGGTAAATGTTATTTTCTAGAGGCTTTTCCCAAAAGCTAACTCACACATGAAGAAAAACTTCAATGTGTGAGTTTTAATATCACATTATTTATTTAAGCTTCTCTTGAGTGCAACAAGGTCAAATACATTAACCTTGCTGTCTTTTGTCATATCAGCATTACTGAACTGATTTGATTTTAATGTCTCTTTTCCGAGCAGGTATTTGCTCAGAAGTATGGCATCTGCAATTTCAACGCTGCCGTTTACATTAACATCGCCAAGGAGATCTGAATCAGGCTGTGTAGGTGTTGTGACTTCCGGCTTTGTACCGTCCGGCTCAGTACCGTAAATCAGCACACCGTTTTCATATACAGTAATTTTATCGGTAACCACTCCGCCGTCTTCTGAACCGAGAGTATCCATTATATCTGCATTTGAATAGTCGTTTTCAGCGTCCCAGCCGCTTCCGTAATTCGGGAATACGAGAGCGAGCATTGTTTCGCACTGATGTCTGCCTTCGGAAATCGGAAGAATAGCTTCGCCGTTCGGATAGGAAACCTCAATATAATAAATACTATCCTTATACTGTTTAATGCCTGAAATTTCTGCCGCATATTCCTGTCCGTACATTGTAGCCTGATCTCTGTCAACACGTACTACAATATCGGTTGGACTATGTCCGGCGGAAATTACTTCTGAAGCATCAAAATAATATCTGTATGAAATACCGTCAACAACTCTTGCAGGCCATGCCGTGTGATTTGTAAGCTTGAGGCTGAGTGAAACACCGCTTGCACTTGATTGCTTGAGCGTTGCTTCTACAAAAAATTCTGCGTCTTTTGTTTCAGGCTGTGGGAATGACGGGTCAGATGTTCCGCCGTATTTGTCAACCATCTTGCAGAGAAGTCCTGTAAATCCGGCATTATAGTCAGTTGCCACTTCGTTGTTGATATAGTTGTTACGGTCATCCTCATATGTACCGTCCTGATTAGGACCGCCTACAAGTGCTCCGTAAAGGATATGTCTGTTGGTTTCAGGTTCAAATACCGAATTGTTCCATGAAGCATGCGCTGTTCTGTGGTGAGCGTTAACAGGCGGATTATTGCCAAAGCCTACAACATAGCTCTTGTTCAGCGGATTATCGCCCAGTGCGTAATTTATCTGGGATTCATAGAAGGCTTCGTATTTTGAAGTATCGCCAAGTGAAAGAGTATCACATGCAACCGCTGTAATAAAACCGCAGGTTGTTGCATATCTTAAACAGCCCCAGTTCTGGATGTAAATAAGTGTATCATCAACTTTGGTGTCATAGTTTACAAGGTAATCAAGGTGTTTCTTTACTCTGTCTACATATGTGCCTGTATTCTGAGCATAAAGGAGCAGACCGCCCTGCATTACATCATCCCAGCAATGCGACCATGAGTATTTCATTTCATCCGAACCAAGCTCCTTGTCAAGATACGGGATGTATGCTGCGGCTTTGTCAAGATATGTCTTGTCATCTGTTGCAATGTAAAGCCAGTTTGCCGCCCAGAATAATTCATCATAGAAATGTGAGGAACGATAGAAGCCGGAGGCATCTGAATTGTTGTAATCCTCGTTGCTTTTGGCACCGTCAGCTATTTCAAATATGTTTTTTGCATGCTCGATATATTCGTCGGTTTTGTCGGATTTGCCTTCAAGAGCCGCTGCACCTGCTGCAAGTGCTGCTGCCATTCCGCCTAAAACCGCTGAATATCCTTCGCCTTTTTTTGCAGTATAGTAAGGCCGTCCTGTTGAATAGTCGGTTCCGTTTTCCGCATGTCCGTATTCATAAAGTTCAACAGGTCCCCACCATGTATGGTCCTCCTGTCCGTTGCCTACCTGAAAAACAACTTCATCACCAAGGTCACAATCAGCAAAGTAATCCATGACAAATGTAAGATTATTTACATAGTTTGTCATTTCTCCGCTGGCTTCTATGCCGTCGGGATACTGATAAAGTCCCCATGCCAGCATTGACGCAGAGTATGCCATAGGCAGATTGAACTTGACATGGTCGCCGGCATCATACCAGCCGCCCTTGATAAAATCGTTTACTGTCGAATCGTCACGCCACTCAACCCTGTTCCAGTCAGGAAGGGGTCCTGCCTGCTGACATTCATAAAAGTACAGTGACTTCTGAAGTGCGTCAGCATAATTAAATGGTGCTTCTGCTGAAACAGGCTCAGCTATCTGCGGTGTGCCGATTGTTGCGGTTGTTGTAAGTACAGCTGCCGCAATAATTGCACTTAAAAGCTTTTTCATAATATAATTCCCCTCTCAGAATTTTTTTCGTTAAAAATAACCATTTTTATTATACAATTTATTTTTAAAATAATCAATAGGTATTTCAATTTATTTTTTAATATCATGGAATAATTCTTTTGCGTTTGATATTTTCAGCGAGCTGTGGTACAATTAAAGTGATTGAATGACAAATAACCACTATGCAGCAATGGTGAAAATAATAAATATAATCATCCCACTAAGACCAACGACTATAAAAAACAAGGATGGAATTCGGAACACCATACAGCTAAAGATGGTGATTATAGTATAGATTTGAAGCTGATTAATAATAAGCCTTTGGAAGTGACGATAAAAGGGATTAATCCTGCGGCAGAGGTGTTTGAGGTTTAGGAAAATAATAATGGTTTCAGATATCCTGCAAAGAGAATCATTTAAGAGTTTTTATATAATATCAAAAATTATTAATAGTCCCGTTTTTCTAATTTTTCTATTGAATTGCAAAATGTGATATGGTATAATAAAAAAAGAAATATGATAAAAAATATGTGAATTATAACCAAATCATTCATATGCGGAAGGAAGGTTTATTATGGGGAAATTCAAGAAAACAGGCAAAATTTTTTCGGTGCTTGCAGCGTTGTCGATTATTGTGGGTTCAACAGCTGTGCCACCTGAGATGCAGGATACAAAGGTCTGGGCGGCAGATACGGGAAGCAGAATGCTTGTTGACCTTACAAAAAATGACGGCAGAACAATGGCACATTCACTTAATGCCGAAAACTGGATTGTAACAGGTGAAAACACCGCTTCGACAACTATCGGCAGCATGACGCTGTCTCTTACGGCAAACGGCGGCTCTATCCGTATGGAGGACAATAAAAAGCTTCATACATATGATGATAATTATTCAAGGCTGACATGTGATGCCGCAACTGTTGATGCCACAGGCGGCGGTACACTTACTCTCAAAATTACAGGTCTTTCATCGGGCGCCCATTCAATTAAAACATATCACAGTGCAACAGGCAACGAAACGGTGGACACACTTTCCGTAACTGTAAATGGTATGAAATCAGGTGGGATTAAATGTCCGAATCAGACAAAAGTAAGTGACGATGCAGGTATTTCCTATACAGAATTTACCGGTGATACCGTTACCGTTGAGATTGCTCCCGAAGGAAGCGGAAATGCATGGCTTAATGCTTTTGAAATTGATGGCGGAGACCCTATAAAGGGTGTAAATCATGTATATCCACAGGATATGGAGGAACATTTTGTCAAAGAGGACGGATTAAGCTGGACAGCCGGAAACGGAGCAAAAAGCCACAATGTTTATATAGGAACAAGCTATGACGAGGTATTTAATGCAACAACAAACTCCACGGCTTTCAAGGGTAATCAGACAGATACGTCCTATGCGCTTGATGACACATACAACAACAGCCTTGAACCATATTACTGGAGAGTTGATACGATAGACAGTCAGGGAAATGTAATAAAAGGCTCGGTTTATTCATTTTATGTTGCAAGGCTTGCATTCCCGACAGCCGAAGGTTATGGTCGGTTTGCAAGAGGAGGTCAGGGCGGAATTGTTGTCCATGTTACAAACCTCAATGATTCAGGTGAAGGCTCGCTGAGATGGGCGCTTTGTGATGAAAAGTGGCAGCTTGACCAGTACAGAGGAGTTCCGAGAATTGTTGTTTTTGATGTAGGCGGTGTAATCACTCTTAAAGAGCGCCTTGTTATTCCATCAAACGGCGGCAGCGTTTACGTTGCAGGGCAGACAGCTCCGGGGGATGGCATTACCGTAACCCAGTATGACTTTGGCGCAATGGGTTCGTCAGATGTAATAATCCGTGATGTCCGTACAAGAGTTGGTGAAGTCAATGGCGCTTCAACGGGCGGTATGGGTCTTGGAAGCTGCAATTACAGTATACTTGACCATTGTTCAATTTCATGGGCAACAGATGAAGGGTTCAGCTCAAGAAATGCAAAGAATATTACCTTTCAGTGGAATATTATAGGCGAGTCGCTTAACAACTCTGTGCATTATGACGGCGGAGACCGTACCCAAACAGAAAGACATGCATTTGCAGCATCTATCAGCGGTAACAAAGGCAGCTTTCATCACAATCTTCTTATCGACTGCACTGGACGTAACTGGTCGCTTGCCGGCGGCATGGAACAAGATGCGATAACCTACGGAGGTGCAATTGATATCCGTAATAATGTTGTTTACAACTGGCGTGACAGAACTACTGACGGCGGTGTAAGACGGCTGAATTTTGTAAACAATTATTATAAGGCAGGAGAAGTAAGCAATACAAATATGCATATTGTTTCAACAGACGGCAACGAGCTTAACACAAGCGATATGCAGATGATGTATGTTTCAGGTAATGTTATGCTTGATAAAAGCGGTAATTATCTGCTTAAATCCTCCGATAATGCCTGGGATAAGGGAAAGGCTGTTTCGGGCGGCAAGAATTCAACTGCCGAGGATGTGAGAAGTGACAGTCAGTTTTTTGAAGCATATGTAAATACAGAAACTGCCGAGGATGCCTATAAAAGCGTTATCGCAGGAGCCGGTGCAGGCGGTACATCGATAACAGGATGGGATTATATCGACTCACGCTATATCAACGAGGTTTCAAACGGTACATATACATTTACCGGAAGCCGTGACGGTTTAAAGGGTATTATTGACAGTCATGAGGATGCCGGAGGATATCCAACAAGCTCGAATTTTGTACACAGTACAGATGGTATGTGCAGTGAAAAGAATGATACAGACCGTGACGGTATGCCGGATACATGGGAAAAGGAGCACGGACTTGATCCGGATAATGCTGCAGATGGTGCTGTCTGCACACTTTCGGCAGATGGATACACAAATGTTGAAATGTTCTTAAATGAGCTTATGGGTGACCCTGTTGAATATAACGGAAAATCTGATATTAAGGCAGAGCCTATCAATGGTACTCTTATAAAGAATCTTACGCCAATTGACACGGCTTATTATTCAAGCTGGGCTATAGAAGAAAATCTTGCCGCTGGAAATCAGATGTTTGGTGACAGAACTGACGACAAGCTTGTAACATATGCCCGTATTCCTGAATTTCTTGCAGGTTCGGAATATATTGTAACTCCATGCGACGCAAAAAACCTTACAACAGACCTTGCGACATTTGAAGCTGGTGCGGATATGACCGTTTATGTCGGACTTGACGCAAGAGTAACAACTGTCCCTTCGTGGCTATCGTCGTGGACGGCTGCAAATCTGACAGTGGTAAACAATAAGGATGTTACATTTAATTTATATTCACTTGATATCAAGGCTGGAGAAATAGTAACTCTCGGTCAGAACGGACAGTCAAGCGGATGTGTAAACTATATTGTTATTGCTACAACCGAAAAAGCTCCTGAGCCGCAGGAGGTAATCGGTGATGTAAATGGTGATGGTATTGCCGACAGCCTTGATGTAAAGGCACTTCAGGAATATCTTGTCAAAAAGAGAACCGAACTTATAAATGCAAATCAGGCAAATCTGATTGCAGATGGAAAGCTCAACGTTTTTGATCTTACAGCGTTAAAGAGGATTATAGGTAAAGGGCAATAAACTGTATTTATGCGTTTTTAGGATTATTTTTTTCAGAAAAACTGCAGCTAAAAAATATATAATTCAAAAGCAAAACTGCTGAACATATTCTGTTCAGCAGTTCAGCCTGTAGAAAAACCTTAATATTGATTTTCGTGCCGATTAAATCGGCAGATTTAAATAACGAGGAAAGATAGTAAGGGGACGCTTTTTCTTGCAAAGCGTCCCCTCTTAAAAAACAGCCCACTGGGCTGTTTTTTAATTCACCCCTCGTAAATGCGCCGCTGAGGCAAGGTATTTCGCCATCTGCGGATGGCGACGAGTGGCGCTGCCCCTCGACCCCGCAAGCCTTTGAAAAGGCTTGACCGAAACTTTCAAATTTGAAAAATTCTTTTTCTAAAGACTTTTTCGACAAACTGAACTGCTGAACATATTCTGTTCAGCAGTTTTTATTTAAAAAATATATTCAATTACATATCTATCAGCATACTAAGTCTGTTATTTAAATTCACATCAGCGCTGCCGGAATCAAAATCAATGCTTGAAAGCATAATATTTTCAAATTTACGCTGAAGTGAGGAATAAATACCTTTTCCAAAAACATGATTTGGCATACAGCCAAAAGGCTGAACGCATGCAATCTTGCTTGTGACATTGCGGTTTATATTTACAATTTCTCCTGCAATAAGCCAGCCGTCAGCAATGTTGCAGTCAAAGCTCACATAGTCTGCTGAACTTTTTTTAAATTCATAAAAGGAATCACAGCAAAGAAAACTGTTTTCCCTTAACGCTGAAACCATGCACGATTGAATCTCTGACAAATACTTTATTACCAATTTATAACCCAAACCGTACAAACCTGCACTCTGAGCAAGATGAGTGTCAAGATAGTAAATAAGATACCACGAAAAGCCATTAATGTAAACACCGCATTTCTCGTCCTTGAGATTTCGGCAGATATTTGCATTTCCAAGATGACAGTATTTAACATAAAGCTCTCCCACAATACCGATAACCGGCTTGTTGCTTTCTGCTGTTTCAATTCTGGAAAAATCCCTTGCAATTTCAAAAAAAGTTTTTCTCATTTCCGATGCTGAAACATTGCTGCCCTCAACAAGACCTTTTTTGATATGTTCCGTCCATTTATGAACCATATTTTCAGTTTCGCCGGAATGAACCTCGTAAGCTGAAATCTGATTCTGAAGTATCATGAGGATGTCACCATACATAACCGCCGCAAGTCCACGCCGTATCATTCCTATATTGATTTTAAGCCTGTTTTTCTTTTCAAGTCCCTTGAAATTAAGCGATATAATCGGAACATGACCAAATCCCGAATGTCTGAGTGCTTTTCTTATCATGTGAATGTAATTTGAGCCACGGCATGCGTCACCTGCCTGTGGTATCATAAGAGCGACATTGCCGCTGTATTTTCCACTTTTCAGTGCACTGATAAACTGCCCCGCAATCAGTATTACAGGATAACAGAGGTCGTTATGAAGATATTTAAGTCCTGTATAAGCGATGTCGTTCTCATTTTTTAAAACTATTGCTTCGTAATTTTCGGAGCAGAATGCACATTCAAGAAGGGGAAAATGAAAGTCAAGCATTGCAGGAATTAGTATTGTGGTTTTCTTTTTCATAGCAGTTCCTCAAAAATGTCAGTAATGGCGGGCTTATTTTTTATAATTATATATATTTATACCTGTTTTGTCAAGAATTGAGTCGTATCAGTTTTACAAGGCTTATCTATTAAGGCAATACCGCACAAAGATTGTGCGGAAGATACGCAGTCAGATTTTTCGTTAGAGTGCATAAAAATTTCGCAGGCATACTGACGTATGTCAAGAAATTTTTGTGTAATATAACGGAAAATATGCAAGTATATTTCGTGCAAAGATTAAAACCGTTCTTTGTGTGGTGTTGCCTTAAGGATTTTTCAAGGTTTCTCTGATATAGTATTACATGTAGGGAACACAGTCAAGTGTTCCGCAGCTTACTGAGACTGATTTGTGTGCATCCGACTGTAAACTTGCTCTTGCACTCGGATGTGCCGTCAGCGTTAAAAGAGAGAAACAAGGAGGATCATTAAAATGAATTTTCATCGTAAATTCGCAGGTCTTGTTGCAGGCATCATGACTATTGCATGCCTTGCACAGCCAATATCGGTTATAGCTGAAACAACTGACAGCTACAATATGAATGTTACTGTAAATCTTGCAGGCGAAAAAAAGGCAATCAGCCCGTACATTTATGGTATTAATCAGTACAGCAGCACAAACAATTTCAAGAATATAACAGTAAATGCTGCTCGTCAGGGCGGTAACCGCTTCACAGGATACAACTGGGAAACAAACTGGTCAAATGCCGGTGAAGACTGGGTTAACAGCTCAGACACAAATCTTGGTGACGACACAAACGGCTATGCATATGCCGCAAGACAGCTTTCAAAGCAGTGCAATGAATACAGCATCCCTTATAAAATGGCAACACTTCAGATGGCAGGCTATGTATCAGCCGATAAAGCAGGTACGGTAACTGAAACTGCTCCGTCTGACAGATGGAATGAAGTGGTATTCCGTAAGAACGGTGATTTGCTTATGGAACCTGACCTTACTGACGGAAAGGTTTATATGGATGAATATGTGAATTATCTTGTAAAGACACTTGGTGATTCAACTACTTCAACAGGTATTCAGGCTTACAGCCTTGATAACGAACCGTTTTTATGGAATGACACACATCCGTATCTTCATCCGGAGGAATGTACTGCCGATGAGCTTATTGACAAGTCAATCGAGCTTGCACAGGTTGTAAAGGAGCTTGACCCGAACGCTGAGGTTTACGGTCCGGCACTCTGGGGTATGCTTCCATGTATACAGGCAGGTACATCAGAGAATTTTACCGATGCCAAGTGGGAAAGCATAAAGAATAATTACAACTGGTATCTTGATTACTATCTCGAAAGCATGGCAAATGCTGAAAAGGAAACCGGCAAGCGACTTCTTGATGTGGTTGACATTCATTACTATTCACAGGACTGTTCAACTGACGACGGAAAGCTTCAGGCAGCAAGAAGCCTTTATGACGAAAGCTATGTTGAGAACAGCTGGTTACAGCCATATTTCGGTAAATACTTCCCACTGCTCCCTAATATTCAGGAATCCATTGACAAGTATTATCCGGGAACAAAAATTGCTGTTTCAGAATACAATCTTGCAGACATTGCAAACGAAAAGGTAACAGGCAAAAACGTAATTTCAGCCATTGCCGAAACAGAAGCCCTTGGTGCGTTTGCTAATAATGAAGTTTATTTCGCAACCTACTGGGGAACAATGTCAGAGTGCCCTTATGTAGAATCTGCAATTAACCTCTATACAAATTATGACGGCGAGGGTTCAGCATTTGGTAATACACTCGTTGAAGCAAAAACAGAAGACATTTCAAAGGCAACTGCTTTTGCTGCTATTGACGGGAATGACGATTCAGAAGTTGGCGTTGTACTTTCAAACAAAAACAAAACAGCTTCTGAAAAGGCTGTAATCAATCTTGAAGGTGCATCTTCAGAATATAAGAGTGCTGTAGTTTATGCAGTAACTCCTGACCATAGCGATATCCGTATTATTGATGTTCAGAATGATTTAAGCGGTGATACAATTGAGGTTGAACTCCCTGCCCTTTCAGTGGCACACGTTGTAATTTCAGATCAGCCTACAGACAAAACAATTTATGAAGCTCCTGATATTACAATTAAGGAAACTGTTCTTAAGGCAAACGAACTCACAAAGGATGCAGACGGCAATCTCCTTATTCCTCTTGGCGACAAGGCGAACTTAAAGGAAATCAAGTTCGGCGTGAACAGTTATTCAACAGAAGGTTCATCATACTACAGCGGCGGCGGCGGACTCTGTTTCTCACAGCTTGTTCCTATCGGCGGCGGCGCTGAATTCTGGGGATGTAAATCTGTAAACTTCTCTAATGGTCAGACAGAAATTATTATTCCGTTTGATGAGGAATTTACTGACGGAAATCAGGAAGCAGTAAAGGCAACAGTAAATGATACCAATGCACAGTGGCAGCCAAACTGGTGGACATATTCCGAAAAACAGGGTGATGGTGCTACCGATGTTGTAGTTGAATACACAACAATAACACTTGTTTACGAGTATGACAATACAGAAGCAACTGAACCGTCACAGACAACAACAGAAGAACCTGATGACAAACTTATCGGTGATGTCAATGCAGATGGAGTAGTTGCAGTTGCTGATGCGGCTTTACTTTCAAAATGGCTTTTGGGAGAAAAGGCAGAAATCAACGCTGAAAATTCAGATGTAACAGAAGATGGTAAATATAATGTATTTGACCTTGCAGCACTCAAGAGAATGCTTATAAAATAATTTGCTATCATCATAATCTCTCATATATATTTTTATGAAAGTACGCTTGACAAAGCGTACTTTCGCTTTATTATTCTTGCATTATTATTCCGTAAGTGATATAATCAAGGTAACAGCTTGAAAGGATACAATATAATGAGAATACTTATAGTGGAAGATGAAAAGGACCTTGCTGCAGTGCTTTCCGAACTGCTTGAAATGGAAGGGTATTACACTGATATTTCCAATGACGGCGAAAGCGGTCTTGACAATGCACTGTCGGGGATTTATGATATGATAATTTTAGATATTATGCTTCCGAAAATGGACGGCATAGAGGTTCTTTCACAAATCAGAAAGAATAATATAAGTATACCTGTTCTTATGCTTACGGCAAAATCCGAAATTGAGGACAAGGTATATGGTCTTGATAACGGTGCTGACGATTATCTTACAAAGCCTTTCAATTCAAAGGAGCTTCTTGCAAGAATAAGGGCATTGTCAAGACGAAAGGAAAAAACACTTGTTGAAGAAAATATGAGTTTTGCCGACATCACTCTCGATAAATCAACTTATGAGATTTTAAAGGATACGCAGAAAATAAAGCTTTCAAAAAAAGAATATGATTTGATTGAACTGCTTATATTGAATTACGGAAAGGTTGTTTCAAAGGAATCCCTTGTTATGAAGATATGGGGATACGATACCGATGTTGAATACAATTCTATTGAGGTATACATTTCCTTTCTGCGAAAAAAGCTTAAAGCAGTCGGTTCGCAGATTCATATTTCTACAGCCAGAGGACGTGGCTACACCATAAAGGAGAATAAGAATGGATAAGGAAATAAAACGACTGAGAAATAAGTTTTTTCTGCTTTCTTCTGTAATTTCATTTATGGTAATACTTGTCATGATGGTGGTTTTAAATGTTCTGATGCAGCTTTCTTATAAAAATGAGCAGAAAGCCGCTTCGGATATGCTGGTACAGACCGCATTTTCCAAAGCCGCAGATACTTCCTCCGAACTTATATACATAAAGGATATGGAAATCAACGACCTTGGAAACTGCGTTATAAACCGTGACCCCACCACCATAAAAAGGATTACCCTGAACGGAACAATGACATGTGCCGATAAAACGGCTGAATGGTACAGTGCCGGAGGCGGTATTTTCTTTGAGTATACTGACGAAAGCTCCGGTAAGATGAAATTTATACATAAGGAATATAAATTCAATCATGGTGAAAATAAGGTTACTGTCGATTTCACCGATAACTCGAATTTTTTCTATGATGGTCAGCCTATACAAATGGATATCGAAATGGTTTCCCATAAATGCTTTTATATTTCAGAAGTCTGGTGGGCTTCCCACAGCAACACTCAGTCATTAAGTCCGGATGAAGATGTAACTCTGACACTGGAAAGCATTGAAATTCAGTATCTTGAAAATATTTCAGTAGCCGCTTCTGACAGCTACTGCATATCACTCAGCAGTTTTGATGAAATATTTCCGTCCGGCACTCCTGAAACTTTAAATAATTACAGCTGTTTTTATTTTATCTCCGATAATCAGGGGAACATTATGGAAATAAACAGCGGCAACAGTCAGAATGTATTTACACAGGAACAGGCTGAAAAACTTATAGAAAATGAAAATACCCTGTGCAGAATAGATAATAAGGAGTACAAACGTACAGTCAGCAATAATGATGAATACACTGTTTTCTCCTTTATCAGCAATTCAATGGCTGAAGAAAGTACAAGCAGGCTTATTCTTATTTCAGCTTTATCAGGCGGAGGTATGTTTGTTCTGGTGCTTGTTCTGATATATTTTATTTCATTAAGAGCTGTCAGACCTATTTCGCAAAGCTATACAAAACAAAAAGAATTTATTTCAAATGCAAGCCATGAGCTTAAAACGCCTATTACTGTAATATCCGCTACAACTGAGCTTATGGAAAAGAAAAACGGAAAGGACAGGCTCACAGACTGTATTTTTGCCCAGACTCAGAAAATGGCAGAGCTTGTTAATGAAATGCTGAGTCTTACAAGGCTTTCAGATACCGAAAAAAGTCACGCTGATTTCAAATGCTTTAATATAAGCAAAACTGTCGAAAATGCTGTTTTGTACTTTGAAAGCATAGCCTTTGAGGAACACAGAAAAATTATAACAGATATTCAGCCTGATATACAGTATACCGGCAGCGAAAGAAGAATTGATGAGCTTATTGGTATACTTACCGACAATGCTGTTAAATACTCCGATGAAAATTCAGAAATAAAAATCACTTTAAAACTCGTCAGGGACAAAGTTGTAATCACATGTGAAAACCCTTGCAGTGAATTTGATATAAATGACATTCCACATATTTTTGAGCGTTTTTACCGTGGAGATAAGTCTCATTCAGATGAAAAACAGGGATATGGTCTGGGACTTTCCATTGCAAAGGAGATAACGACGCTTCATAAGGGCAGTATTAATGCAGAATATAAAGATGAAGATGGTATTATTTCATTTAATATAGTACTTTGAATTTTAAAGAGACCCATAACCGGCATAACAGAAATGTTATGTCATTTATAGGTCTCTTATAACATGCAAATTAAAAGTTATCATAAAACAAGATATTATCTTTTACGATTCCCGGAACCCGCAACAATATCATGACAATATTTTGACAGTTGCTTTGAGTTCATATTTTCATCCGGAAAAAATGACTTATTGATAATAATCTGAATCTTTTTTTCAGGAGTCACCCACTTGTTGAAACTATGTATTTTATCATATTTTAAATAGACAGGTAAAATAGGGGTTTTTAAATCTTTGAAATTCACAAAGCACCCTCTCTGAAACTGCTGTACATTGTCATTAGAATAACTGCATTTTCCTTCGGGAAACACTATAAGACTGGATTGTTTTAATGCTCTGTGAATTCCGTTAAGGATAGATTTGATTTTGCTGCTTGTTATACATACTCCACCTAGTGAGGATATGTATTTTCTTAATATCGGAAGCCGCAGTAAATTTTCGGCATATGCAAAGCTTACAGGTTTTTCTATAACAGCTAAAAATACAATAATATCAAAAAAACTTATATGATTTGAAATTATCAGACAATCATTTTCGGGAATATTATCCAAACCACAAATTTCACAATCAATACTAAAAGATTTCATGAGCTCTCTGCATATTCTTTGGCATACAGCATGATTATTTATATGATTATCGTTAAGCATTTTTCTGTATTTATACATTAAGCATATCAGCTTTCCATAGACTTTTAAAACTCTGATTTTATCATTCTTCATTTTAGATTTTCCTTGTTAATATTATTCTTTTATTATTATATACAAATAAACATTTAAAGTCAATATATTTGTAATAAAAAGAGATTAATTTGTAAAAAATAGTAAAAAACTTATTTTTTTAAAGTTACTGTGATATAACATAAAACAAAAAGAATCTGCTTATGAAGTTTGTTTTGCAGCCTGTTTGAAAACTTCTTAAAGCAGGTTTTAATATTTTTTCTAAAATGAGATTTTTTGTATATCTGAATCGTTTTATTAGTGAGGCGCCAAAAACGAAGGGAGGGTTTTTATTGGACAAGGAAACGTTTATAAAAAAGCTTCTGATGTATAAGGACACAGTTTTCAGAGTAGCTTATTCATATGTAAAAAACAAAAGTGATGCGGAGGATATTTCTCAGGAGGTATTTTTGAAGCTGTATACTTCTGCACCGGATTTTAACAGTGAACAGGCTGAGAAAGCATGGCTTATCAGAATTACAATCAACAAATCAAAAGACCTTGTTAAATCAGGCTGGTTTTCAAGACGCTCCGACAATACTGAATTTACAGAGCATTACGAAATGAGTACAGCCGAATCGGATATGCTCGAAAAGGTCCTGAGTCTTCCGGACAAATACAGAAGCCTGATTCACCTTTACTACTATGAAGAATATTCGGTAAAGGAAATTTCTGAAATTACAGGTGTAAAGGCTTCAACGGTGCAAACGAGATTACAGAGGGGCAGAAAGCTGCTTGAAAAGAAACTGAAGGAGGAAATGTGTTATGAAAAAAGAAATATACTGCCAAGCTATGAAAAACATTAAAATGAGTGATGAATGTCTGGGGGAAATCCTTGACAATATAGATGAAATACCAAAGGAAGCAACAGGTAAAAAGGTACATCATATAAAGCTTGTACCACTTCTTGCAGCGGCGGCGGTACTTGTATTCGGTTCTGTAGGTGTTGCTGCTGAAGCAGGAGTATTTGACTGGATGAAAAACTTCTTCCATGATGAAGAAATTCCTGCATTCTATATTGAAAATGCCGGTAAAATGAATAATTTTGTTTGTGAAAGCGAGTTCGGCATTGAAATTTCACCTGTAGGCACTATCGGAGAAGGCAAGGAAATATGCTGTGTATTTGAAATTGAAAAGCTTCCTGAGGATATGAAGTTTGAAAGTTTGCACATAGGTATTGCGAATGAAACATTTAACCGTTATCATGAAGCTCATCCTGACATTGACGAAGTATACGGCGGTGCAAGCTATGTTTCTTTAAATGACGAAAACGAAAATTTAATAGGTATTCTTGCACGTTCGGATGCTGATATGTTTGCAACAGGTACAGAAATCACATTTGATGTATGGCCGACGTTTGAAAATTCCTTAGAAAGAGTTGCTTTCAAGGAAAAATACGGCTTTGAAGAAGACGAAATGTGTGATATTGCAAAGCTTTCCTTTACGCTTGAAACAAAGAAAACCAAGGAAAAGGTAATAGACTATTCAACATATACATGCAGTGACATTCCGGAACGTGACTACGACTTCCTTTTTGACAAAATATATATTACTCCTCTTACAATAAATTCAACAGGTTCACGTTCATTCTATGCTGATGAAATGCTCAGCTGCAGCGACCTTATAGTTGTATTTGAGGACGGTACTGAGCTTAACCTCGGCATCAATGATACTCAGGGTGTAAGCTATAGCGGACAGGTTCATGCATGGCCTACAGACAACAATACTACTATTGAAGAAAGAGCTAAGACGTACGGTGAACCTGATGTCACCACTTCGTGGGAATTTGACAAACCTATAGACCCTGATACTATTACAGAAATTTACCTTGGCGACATGAGAATTTATAATGCCGCTGAAGAATAAAACTCTCTGAAAGAAAAAACGGAGGATTCTTAAAAGAATCCTCCGTTCAGACTGTAGAAAAACCTCAATATTAAATTTTGTGCCGAGTAAATCGGCAGATTTAAATTACAAAGGCAGATAGTAAGGGGACGCTTTTTCTTGCAAAGCGTCCCCTCTTGAAAAACAGCCCACCGGGCTGTTTTATCAATTCACCCCTCGTAAATGCGCCACTTAGGCAAGGTGCTTCGCCGTCTGCGGACGGCGACGAGTGGCGCTGCCCCTCGACCCCGCAAGCCTTTGAAAAGGCTTGACCGAAACTTTCAAATTTGAAAAAAATCTTTTTCTAAAGACTTTTTCGACAAACTGAAGCGGCTTCGTTTAAGAAGCCGCCGTTTTTTTATTCTAAATTGTTTAGTCCGTATGCCAGAGTCATAAGACTGTCTGACAGATGAACATTTTCCACGATAACATTTTCAGTTGTTCTTAAATCGTAATGACTAAAATTCCAGAAAGCCTTGATACCGCATTTAATAAGACATGGCACAAGCTTTTCCGCAGCCATTTTAGGAATACATAAAATTGCACAAACAGGCTTTGATTTAGCACAAAAGCTTTCAAGCATGTCAATGTTCATAACCGGAAGCCCGGAAATTTGCGTATTGCAAATTTTGGGATCTTTATCAAAAATTCCGACAAGCTTAAATCCTCTTTTACTGAAATCCATATGTACTGTTAATGCCTTTCCAAGATTACCTGCACCAATGAGGACAGTAGGATTGGAAGCTCCTATTCCAAGTATTCCACCGATGGCTCTGCGAAGATCCATAACGTTGTATCCGTATCCCTGCTGACCGAATCCGCCGAAGCAGTTTAAGTCCTGTCGTATCTGAGAAGCTGTAAAGCCCATTTTCTGTGAAAGCTCACGGCTTGAAATACGTACTGTTCCGATTCGTTCGAGTTCACCTAAAAATCTGTAGTATCGGGGAAGTCGCTTTATAACCTGTGCTGAAACTAATGGTTTTGACATATACAATCCTCCCATTGACTCTCGGCAATAATCAGAAAGTTAATGAACTTTCTTTGCCGGAGATGATTATTTTACAAGCTGTGAAAGTCTTGAGTTGATTTCTTCAAGGAATTCCTTTGAGTTAACCTTTTTCTTGTTTTCAAGAGATGAAAGCATGTAGAGGTCACCTGTCATAATACCTTCCTCGATAGTCTGAATTGTAGCCTTTTCAAGGCTATCGGCAAAGCTTACAAGTTCTGCAATACCGTCAAGCTCGCCTCTCTTGCGGAGAGCACCGCTCCATGCAAAGATTGTTGCAACAGAGTTTGTGGATGTTTCTTCACCCTTTAAGTGCTTGTAGTAGTGACGCTGAACTGTACCGTGAGCAGCTTCATACTCGTAAATGCCGTCAGGTGAAACGAGAACAGAAGTCATCATAGCAAGGCTTCCGAATGCTGTTGAAACCATGTCTGACATTACATCGCCGTCGTAGTTCTTGCATGCCCAGATATAACCGCCGTTTGAACGGATAACTCTTGCAACAGCGTCATCAATGAGTGTGTAGAAGTATTCAATGCCTGCCGCATCAAACTTTTCCTTGTATTCCTTTTCAAAGATTTCGGCAAAAATATCCTTGAATCTGTGGTCGTACTTCTTTGAGATTGTGTCCTTTGTAGCAAACCATAAATCCTGCTTTGTGTCAAGAGCGTAGTTAAAGCATGATTTTGCAAAGCCTTCAATACTCTTGTCAACATTGTGAAGACCCTGAATAATGCCGTTTCCGTCAAATTCGTGGATAGTCTGTCTTGTTTCATTTCCGTCCTTGTCAGTGTAAACCAGTTCAGCCTTACCGCCGCCCTGTACCTGCATTTCAGTGTTCTTATAAACATCGCCGTAAGCGTGACGGGCAATAGTGATAGGATTTGTCCATGTTGGGATATATGGTGTGATGCCCTTAACGAGAATAGGAGTTCTGAAAACAGTACCATCAAGGATTGCTCTGATTGTACCGTTTGGTGATTTCCACATTTCTGTAAGGTTGTATTCAGGCATTCTTGCAGCGTTTGGTGTGATTGTAGCACACTTTACAGCAACGCCGTACTTCTTTGTAGCTTCGGCACTGTCGAATGTAACCTTGTCCTTAGTCTTTTCTCTGTTTTCAAGACCTAAATCATAGTATTCTGTGTTAAGGTCTACATAAGGATTAATAAGAATATCCTTAATCCACTGCCAGAGAATTCTTGTCATTTCGTCCCCGTCCATTTCAACAAGGGGAGTGGTCATTTTAATTTTTTCCATTGGGTTTTACCTCCTAAAAAATTTCTATTGAATGTCCGTTATTTTCTGCAATAACGGATATTTTTTCGTAAACCTCGTGAGTTACTATGATAAGCTCATAGCTGTCACTGTCAATATCAATCATGCATACAAATGCACCGCTTACAGCAAGATTTATTTCCTGTGCAAGAGCTTCTGCGTCTTCGATTTTCGTTAAATCAATGTCAGGTACATATTTTTCAATGAGATGATATGATTTAAGCTGTGAAAGTCCCCAGAGAATATCCTCTGGTTCACTTTTGTAATCGGCACTGAAAAGATATCCGTTTTCTGCAAGCTCATCTACCATGCCAATCCAGCAGATTTCGGCATTGTCTGCATCATAAACATCTTCAATGCCTCTTTCCCCATATCTTTCTGCATTCTGAACGCTATACGGTGCCGGATGTCCGATACACAAATTAATCTTTTCCATTACATCCGGATTATTTTCGGAAATAAGACTTGATATTTCAGCGATATACGAAAAATCATCTTTTTTGCCAAACAATTTTGAAAACAGTCCCATAGCATCCTCACTTTAAAACAATACCTTTATCAATGCGATAATTATAATAATGGCAGGATAAAAAACAACATAAATCAGTGCCTTTGAAATCTCTGCTTTGAAAGGGTTGAAATTATTTATAAACGGCACAGAAATTAAAAATCCGAGGGTCGGAATAAAGCTGTACCACTGTCCGCCCATGATACCGTAAATCAGGTTTATAGCAGTAATTACAAAGCCGGCAGCATAAAAAAACTTTGTCTGAGTTTGCCTGTCGTAAGGGCTTCCGAAGATAATCAGCCATACAGCTGCCGCAGAGCCGCCGTCACCTACTGATGCCGCAAAACAGATAAGAAGCATCAGGATAGTTTTTACATTCCTGTCAGCATTCGGCATATCCGAAAGCATAAGACCTGTACATCCCATAAAAAGCGGGAAAATAAGACTTGTACGGCTTAGAATTTCAAAGCCGCCTGTACATAAATATACATAGGGAAAATGTGAAAAAAGCGCAAGTATGCCAAGTACAAGGACTGTCTTTCGTGGATTTGCTGCGTGATTATAAACCTGTGCGGTCAGAAACGCCGAAAGCGGCACGGCTGCCTGTCCGATAAATGAAAGTAGCAACTGCAAAGGTGTACCAAGCTTTACGGAAAAAGCAGTTCCTGCAAGTCCGGCTGCCGCAAAAACAATTGCGGCAATCGAAAGGATGCAGAAGGAAAGTCCTTTTTTCTGTTTTTTTGATTTTTTTAAGGTTATAATACGCCTGTCGTTATTTCGCTGACGGTGTGATATATCAATAGCCATAAACTACTCCTGTTTTTTCTTAACTACAATATAAAAAACATCAATATAAACATTACAGCTACGGCAATTGCAAGCGAAATAACATTGATTATCGTCTGCTTTAAATTCGGGCAGAATTTTTGCAGAAGCAGATTAATGATAAAGTATAAAATTACAGCAGCAATTATAGCAATCAATTCTTCTTTTGATTCAAAACGAACACTTCTTACCCGTATTCTTTGTAAAATATTCAGATAAGTCATCTGTTATCACTTCCTTATTTCATTGACTCTCTTGTGTAGTCAAGAAGTCCGCCTGCAAGAATTATATCCTTTGTACGTCCGCTGAGTTCGCAAAGTACAGGGATTTCCTTGCCTGTTGTCTTGTTTACAACAGTAAGCTCTGACTTGCCTGCTTCGATGTCAGCTCTCACATTGTCAAGTACAAGCTGGTCGCCCTGTGAGATTGTATCGTAGTCGGCTTCGTTTACAAATGTAAGTGGTAAAATACCTGCGTTAATAAGGTTTGCTCTGTGAATTCTTGCGAATGACTTAACAAGAACTGCCTTGATTCCGAGGTAGAGTGGTGCGAGGGCAGCGTGTTCTCTTGAAGAACCCTGACCGTAGTTTGAACCGCCTACGATAATGCTCTTGCCCATTTCCTTTGCTCTTGTCGGGAACTGTTCATCACAGATTGTGAAGCAGTGCTGTGAAATAGCAGGAATGTTTGAACGGAGCGGAAGGATTTTAGCACCGGCAGGCATAATGTGGTCAGTTGTGATATTGTCGCCAACCTTGAGTGAAACGCCTGCGTCAATTGAAGCGTCAAGAGGTGAAGTTTCAGGGAATGGCTTGATGTTTGGTCCTCTGAGGATTTCAACACTGTCCATTTCTTCTTCACTTGCAGGAAGTGTAATCATATTATCATTAATCTTGAATACGTCAGGAAGCTTGAACTCCGGCATATCACCTAAATCTCTCGGGTCTGAGAATACGCCTGTGATAGCAGAAGCTGCTGCAACCTCAGGTGATACAAGATAAATCTGTCCGTCCTTGGTACCTGAACGACCTTCAAAGTTTCTGTTAAATGTACGAAGTGAAATACCCTTTGAGTTAGGTGACTGTCCCATACCGATACATGGTCCGCATGCACTTTCAAGGATTCTTGCACCGGCATCAATCATGATAGAGAGTGCGCCGTTTTCAGCCAGCATGTTGAGAACCTGCTTTGAACCCGGAGCGATTGAAAGTGATACATCAGGGTGAACTGTTCTGCCCTTTAAGATGTGAGCAACCTTTAACATGTCAAGAAGTGATGAGTTTGTACATGAACCGATACAAACCTGATCAATCTTGATTTTGCCGATTTCCTGTACAGACTTAACATTGTCAGGTGAGTGAGGACATGCAGCAAGTGGCTGAAGTTCACTTAAATTGATTGTGATTTCTTCATCATATACTGCGTCAGCGTCAGCTGAAAGCTCTGTCCATACATCTTCTCTCTGCTGTGCCTTTAAGAATTCTCTTGTGATTTCGTCTGAAGGGAATATAGATGTTGTTGCGCCAAGCTCTGCGCCCATGTTTGTGATAGTAGCTCTTTCAGGTACTGAAAGTGTCTTTACGCCTTCGCCGCAGTATTCGATAACCTTGCCAACGCCGCCCTTAACAGACATTCTCTTTAATACTTCAAGAATAACGTCCTTTGCAGCAACCCATGAAGGAAGCTTGCCTGTAAGTTCAACCTTGACAACCTTAGGACATGTTATGTAGTAAGCACCGCCGCCCATAGCAACAGCAACGTCAAGACCGCCTGCGCCGATAGCAATCATACCGATACCGCCGCCTGTCGGAGTATGGCTGTCCGAACCGATTAATGTCTTGCCCGGAATACCGAATCTTTCAAGATGTACCTGATGGCAGATACCGTTGCCCGGACGTGAGAAGTAAATACCGTGTTTTTTTGCAACACTGCCGATAAAGCGGTGGTCATCAGCATTTTCAAAACCGTTCTGGAGAGTGTTGTGGTCGATGTATGCAACGCTTCTTTCTGTTTTAACTCTCGGAACGCCCATAGCTTCAAATTCAAGATAAGCCATAGTGCCTGTTGCGTCCTGTGTAAGAGTCTGGTCAATTCTGATACCGATTTCCTGACCTTTTACCATTTCACCGTCAACAAGGTGAGCCTTTAATATTTTTTCTGTAAGTGTTAAACCCATTGTTTCCATTCCTTTCAAAATATATTTAACCTTATTTTATACTATACTTTCTATTTTACTACATTTATAGGGTATTTGTCAAGAATCTCACAATATAAAGTGATTTTTTTCAGAAAAAATTATATTTTCTTTTTCGCTTTACAGCAGGGGGAAAAATTGGTATAATATAAGTGGTATTTAAAAAAATATTCAAAATGATAAATTTATATTTATCTTTCTGTTTATATTCTTTACTTTTCTTGCTTGCACAAGAAAAGTAACAAAAGAATGCACAAACTTTCTTATAAAAAGAAAGTTTGAACAAAGAAAATAATACTTAAAACTGTGAGTAAATTCAGACTGTTTCCCCGTAAAAGGCAGTGTCTGACTGATAATAAGCATACTCATAATTAA